>JAAURD010000131.1 GCA_012034075.1 Chloroflexaceae bacterium
CGGTGCATTGATGATGCTGGAACATGAGACGTATCTTCAAAACTGGGTATCAGATTCTATAGACATACATGAGTTTCTCACGATTGAACACAACATCTTGATGAATTTATTAGAAACAAAAGAGACCATATGGTTGAATCAAAACCAATTGATACATGGTTCTACCGGAAACGGCTATGCTGCTTTGTTTCCTGTGATTGAAAATGATTCGCTGTATGGTGTATTGGTGTTATTGTTTGATCCAACCCTAAATGGCGAAGAGCTGCGTTTTCATCGTCGCGGAAGCTATAACGGGATGCTCCTCATCTGGGACGATCTCACCAACACCTACTGGAATCACATTACGGGCGAAGGGCTGCATGGTGATAATGCCGGCGCGACACTCAACCGCCTGATGTTGACACGCCAGATGACAGCCGATGAAGCGCTTGCCCGCCGCAAGATTACCAATGCAGCGATTGCCCACGACCAGCACTGCCGCACTACCATGGGACTCTGGCATATTCAGCTCCAACCCGCGCCTGAACGCTGGTTTGATCTGGAACTGGTGCTGGATGCAAGCCCCTCAATGGTGCTCTGGCAGCAGAGCATCGCCGAGTTGTACCAGTTGCTCAACCGCCATGGCGCCTTTCGCCATGTGCGTGCCTGGCGCCTCAACACCGATGCCACGGAGGAACCGCTGCCGCTCATGGCCGGTCTCCACGCCGACCCGCTCCGACAGGCAGTCCGTAGCCCCTGCGAATTGATATCGCCCGCCCGCCGCCGACTGATCCTGGTGGTTACCGATGCCGTCTCCGCTGGCTGGCACCATGGCAGCGTCACCCGGCTGCTCGCAACCTGGGGCAAGCACCACCCGCTGGCCCTGGTCCAGGTGCTCCCCGAACGGCTCTGGTCGGGGAGCGCATTGCAACCCGCCCCGCTGATCAAGATGCGCTCACCCCAACCGGATGTTGCTAATACCCGGCTCTCCTGGTCATTTGTATCATCTCTCGACCGCATCCTCTGGAAGACCGACCCGCCAATCACCCGAAATCTGCTGCTACCGATGCCCATTCTCACACTCGATGGGACACAAGTTGCCGCCTGGGCCAGGCTGGTCACCGGCATGGGTCGCACCACCATCCGTGGTTTTGCCCTGAACCCCCAGATAGACGACACAGCAGCAGCAGCGGCGGAACATGAACGCCCGACCGATAGTTCACACGGCGATCCCGTTCGCCAGTTTCGCGCCAGTGCCTCGCCCGAAGCCTTCCGCCTGGCGCAGTGGCTGGCAGCCGTGCCCCTGAGTTTGCCCGTTATGCGGCTGGTCCAGCAGACGATGATGCCCCATACCCGCCAGGGCCATCTCGCCGAGGTCTTTCTCAGCGGTCTCCTCTGGCAGCGCACACCTGCCGCAACCCAGCCTTCGCCCGAACTGGTCTGGTATGACTTTCGCCCGGGCATCCGGGCAGAACTCTGTGCCGGGCTATCGCTCGATGAGCAAGCCCTGGTCTTACAGGTCATCTCCACCTATATTCAAGAGCGCTATGGCAGCCCCCGCGATTTTACCGCCCTGCTCTTTGACCCTGCCGCCGTCGGTGGGCTGATGCTCAATCCAGAGCTGGCACCATTTGCCGAGGTGCTGCGCTCATTTCACGAGCGGCTGGGGTTGCGCAGCAGCGATGATCAGGGATCAGCTGGAGTAGCCGATGACACACCGCTATTGGTAAGCGATGAACCAGCACCAGAAGTACCGCCGGTGATAGACCCAGAACTGGCTCAATGGCCGCCCAACATGATCGAAATCCCCGCCGGCTCCTTCCTCATGGGGAGCAGCGATAATGATTTTCTGGCCGATGATGATGAAAAACCGCAGCATACGTTGGAACTGCCCACCTACTACATCAGCCAAACACCGATCACCAACGCCCAGTTTCGACCCTTTGTGGAGGGCGATGGCTATACCAACCCCAACTACTGGACGACGAATGGTTGGCAATGGCGACAGAACGGCAAGATCATCGAACCACGCCTTTGGAATGACCCGCAATGGAATGGCGCTGACTACCCCGTGGTGGGCATCAACTGGTTTGAAGCGGTAGCCTACTGTCGCTGGCTCAGTACACAGACGGGACAGAAGTACCGTCTACCCACCGAAGCCGAATGGGAGAAGGCTGCCCGTGGCCCGGATGGTCATATCTGGCCCTGGGGCAACCAGTGGGAGGCTGGCCGTTGCAATAGCGAGGAGGCAGGTCTCAAGCGAACGACGCCAGTTGGTTCTTATCCCAGTGGCGCCAGCCCCTATGGCGTACTGGATATGGCCGGCAATGTCTGGGAATGGTGTGCGACCCACTGGCGCAAGAACTATCCCTATCAGCTGGAGGATGAGTGGAACGAGCGCTATCTGGAACAGCGGGGCCAGACTGATTGGACGGTTATTCGCGGCGGTGCTCATTATAGTTCACAAAAGAGCGTCCGCGGGGCGAACCGCTACGACCTCATCGCGCGCTACCACAGCGACAACAACGTTGGTATTCGTCTCGCCAGTTATTCCCCTTTGTGATGCGATATTCTGGGTTCTGTCTCCTGTTTTCTGTCTTCTGAATCCTGAATCCTGAATCCTGTATGCTGTTTACTGGGGGTCTGGGGGCTATGCCCCCAGCCGGCGCCGCAGGCGCGATCGATTTTTTTGCGCTGTTGGCGTGTCGCTCTAGCGCTGGCAGCAACATCAGAACCCGTTGGCAACAAACACCCCCTCCTTGGTGCAATCTTTGTGTCCTTCGTGCTCTTTGCGGTGAATCTCAGGTGATCACTGGTATGCGCTGTGATCGGACACGGAGCGCCGGTTTGCGAGCCGCTTTGCGCTTCAACGCTTCCAAGCTGCACCTCCGTGCATGCCGTAGGTGCGGCTTGCCGCCGCACGTGCGCGCATATCGAAACCAAACGTGCGCCCACGCATCAGACGTAGGTGCGGCTTGCCGCCGCACGACCTTTCCACCGCACGCGCCATCATATCGCATCCAAACAACGGATGAAACGTAGCAGCCGCATGCGCGCTCATATCGCATCCAAACAGCGGTACTTAGCGCTCAGGGCACATCATTCTTCAGAAGTGCATTAATTCTAGGAAACGCCGTCTTTCAAGCACCCGATCAGCGTTATTGAACTGCAAGATGATAACAGTGACGCGCCCTTCCGCCGTGAGAGGAACAATGTGACCCGTTTTGAGCATAGTAAAATGCTTATTCCATAGTTGCATTCGAGGATGGAAAAAGGGTGTTAGTATTCCCGTCTCTGGATCCAGGGAGCCGAGATCGGTGCCCTTCGCACGATTACAGAAAGGGCATGCCAGCGCCAGATTTTCGGCGGTTGTGGCACCACCATGCTTTTCAGCAATGATATGTTCGATTTCAAAGGTCAGAAACCCGATATGCTGTGGATAATGACACGTTCATGTACTAATCGACGGAGTGCCGTCGGTACATATGTTGTCGTCATGGTTGGTGTGCCAGTTGCCTGTACGCCTGTATTTTCGCTAATCGCACCAGATGCTCCAGAAACAGGTAGCGGTCCAGTTCTTTCTCCTCAGCGCTGGTCCATCTGCTGCTGGTTGCTACGGGCCAGCAAATCGCTCACACGGGCCTGCAGCCTGCAGGTAGGAGGGCTAATGCTAGCACCTGTTCTGGTGTTGGCTGGCTGGTCAGCAGCGCAATAATCATCGCTTCATCGCTCGCAACCGTGCGCTGTTCGGCCAGCAGCACCTGAATACCACGCTCAATGATTTCGGGCAGGCGGTGTTGCAACGGTTGCAGTTGTTGCCCAACACGCTCAGGGATCTCGATCGTTATTTCCATCGTCATCGCCTCTCAAACAGGAGCACCCCAGGCACTGATGCCACCATCAACGCCTGAATCAGACAAACGTTTTGCTGATCTTCATCATAGCACACGTTCAGAAAAATGGGAAAGCATAGCAGGGGCGATGGGTCAAGGTTCAGAGGTACAGCGAGCTTCCCCATTTCAGCCCGGAGCTTCCGCCCCAGGCCATCGTCCCTCCCCGCTGTGCGCTGTGCGCTGTGCGTTCCGTGCCTGCGTGCCTGCTTCGTGCAATCTTTGTGTTTTTCGTGCTCTTTATGGTGAATCGGTTGACGAATATCCTGCAACAGCATACAATCATCTCACGCCCGTATTTATCGTTATGATCGATAACGTGGTCTTGTATAGGAAAGAGATCTCAGGACTTTCGCTTGAGCCATGTATCTGGTATACTGATGGTATGACAACCGAACAACCATATGTTGCAGCGTTGCTGGCAACACAACGCCGATCAACGCTGCAACGCTTGCCATAAGGCGTGGTTGTGCGGTTGCAGAACATCCCCTTTCCGATGTGGTTGTTCAAGTTCGTCGCCACAAACGGCGACATTGAACAGGTCATCACCAATGACTTCTATTCGACCATTACGGCGCACGTCTTCAAGAAGCGAACGACGTGCGTGGGGATCAAACAGCTGGCCTGTTGGTATCATGCATGGCGCTCCTTGAACGCGAAAGCGGGAGAACCAGCGAAAACGCTGTATCAGGTGCGAGCTGATGTGTTTGGCGACTATGTGCAAGCCGAGCTGCGTAATCCACGTATATATGTAAGTCTGTCAAGCGAAAGTCCTGGCTCTTATCAAACCCATTCATGACACCGCATCACCGGCAAGTATTGACCAGAGCATGCAGGCTCATGCCACCAAAGCCCACTTGGAAGCATTGAAGCACATATTGTTGAAGCGCAAAGCGGCTGCAAGCCGCACCTACAGAGCAGGTAGGTGGAAGCAGGTCCGGGGGTGAGGGCCTGCGGCAACAATGGCGCCCCCGGACGGACTCGAACCGCCGACACCAGGTTTAGGAAACCTGTGCTCTATCCACCTGAGCTACGAGGGCCTACGCCTAGTGTACCATGTTCGGTGGCTCGTTGCAACGTAGGGCACATTGGACCGGATGAAATGGTTGTGTCCTTCGTGTGCTTTGCGGTGGCATCTCAGGTGAACAGCGCTACCGGAAGCACAGGAATTCTACCCGCATAAAGCCAATCCACCGATCTTTGCCGAAGTTTGCAGCCCATGGTACAATTGTATCGACTCTCTGGGATCATGTGTGATGCCGACGCACACTGTATCAATGCTGCTTGAACTGCAGATAACTGATTTTGCCATTATTGAACACCTGCACCTGCATTTTGATCACGGTTTGACCGTGCTCACTGGGGAAACAGGCGCAGGTAAATCCATTATCATTGATGCTCTGGGTATCTTGCGCGGCGATAAGGCCGATGCAACCCTGGTACGGGCCGGCTGTAGCCGCGCCCGCATTGAAGGTGTATTCAGTCTCCACGATTGCGCGGATCTGCCAGCTCTGTTGCAATCATATGATCTCTGGGATGAAGAAGACGAACAGGTGGTGCTCACTCGTGATATCAGTGCCGGGAGTGGTCGCAGTGTCGCCCGCATCAATCAACGGGCGGTGAACACCTCGGTGTTGCGGGCCGTGGGCAGCCGCCTGGTCGAGATTCACGGGCAGCACGAGGGTTTATCGCTGTTTAACCCGCGCACCCATATCGATCTGCTGGACCGCTATGGTAATTTGCTCGATATGCGCGAACAGCTGGCAGCACAGGTGGATGCATGGCAGCATGCACGTGAAGAGCTGGCAACATTGCAGGCCAATGAGGCACGGCGGCATGAGCGGATTGAAGAGCTACGCTTTTTGTGCGAAGATGTCGAAGCAGCCGGATTGCGACCGCATGAAGAGCAGGAACTCAATCAGGAACGCCATGTGTTGCAAAATGCCGCCCGCATCACCGAGTTAATCAACCAGGCATACGCCGGGCTGGCCCAGGGTGATGCCCAGGGACACTATCATATGCCCTCGCTGGTCGATCTGCTCGGCGGTGTGGTGGCCGATCTCAACGAGTTGGCACGATTGGATGAACACGCCAGCGGCTTGCTCGATCAGATCAATGAGATCCATTATCAGCTGGAAGACCTGACGAGCAGCGTGCGGGCCTACCGTGATCAACTTGATTTTGAACCGGGACGGCTCGATGCGATTGAAGAGCGCTTAACCTTGATACGTACCATGAAACGCAAGTATGGCGGCGAGATTGAGCAGATTCTGGAACAGGCAGCCCAGGCCAGTGCCGAAATCGAGCGCCTGGGCCAGCACGCCGAACAGTTGCTGCAGCTCCAGCAGCAAGCGCAACGCCTGCTCAAAGAGGTGGGCCAGAGCGCCAGCGAGCTCTCCTGGCGGCGGCGCACCACGGGCACCGCCCTGTCACAGGCAATTGAGCAGACCATGGGCGAACTGGCGATGCCGCATGTGCGCTTTGCTGTACAGACTACGTATCAGCAAGATGCTCAGGGAGTACCGGTGGTGCTGCATCAGGGTGAGCCGCCGGCGCAGGGCAATGTTACGGCCATCAACGCCGAAGTGACCTATCTCGCCTGTGATCGTCAGGGCATTGACCGCATTGAATTTCTGATTACGCCCAATCCGGGAGAGCCGCTCAAACCACTGGCACGGATTGCCTCTGGTGGTGAAAATGCCCGCCTGCTGCTGGCTCTGAAATCGATTTTGTCACGCGTCGATCCGGTGCCCACGATGGTGTTTGATGAAGTTGATGCCGGCGTCGGTGCCCGTGCTGGTCAGGTGGTCGGCTTAAAACTCTGGGGTATGACCGACGGTCATCAGGTGCTCTGTATTACGCATTTGCCGCAAGTAGCCGCCTTTGCCGATGTGCATTATGGCATTAGCAAAGAGGTTACCCAGCAAGAGCAAGACGATAGTATTACCCTGCGCACACGCAGCAAAATCCAGCGTTTGAGCCAGCAAGAACAGATCCAGGAACTGGCCGCCATGCTCGATAGCACCGTTAGCGAGCACACCCGTGCCAGTGCGCAAGAAATTCTGGAACGGGCCAGTGCGCTGAAACAGCAGCATGCACACGCTGCGACCACCGAGGGCGAGGCGTGGGAACAGAATGGGCGGGTGACATCGTTCTCTTCATGAACCAATGCCCTGCCACCCCAATCCCTGCGATGCAGGGATTGGGGTCGAGGATGATGGTCTGCGTCTACAAAATCGCCTGGTGATACCGAACAAATCAGTGGAGAATCACAAGAAGAGATAAACCTATGCAACGAGAGCAAACAACATTAAGCATCTGGTGTGAACGTCTGATCGAGGCTGGCTGGTTGCTAGCTATCACACTGGTACCAATTTACTTTAATCTGTTGTCGGCACGCCACTTCGAGCCTGATAAAGCAACGACTCTACGGGCAATTGTGCTGGTTATGGCAGCGCTGGGGCTGATCCATGTGCTGGAGCAACTGGCGAACCGGCCACGGGGAATACCGTCTACGCATGGGAACGAAGCAACCGGTACCGCGCCGGTTTCCAGTAATCCGTTTGGCGGACTCTGGCAGCAGCTCAATTGCATCCCGCTCTTTTTGCCGGTACTCGTCTATAGTCTGGTCTTTGTGCTGGCAACCGTCACCTCGGTCGTACCAAATATCAGCTTTTTTGGCTCGTACCAGCGCTTGCAAGGCACCTATACCAACCTTTCCTATATCGGCCTCTTTGCCATGATCGTTGTTACCCTGCGGCGGCGCGATCAGCTCGAACGGCTGATCACGGTGGTGCTGCTGGCCGCGCTGGCAGTCGCCAGGCTATGGTCTCATCCAGCATTTAGAGCAAGACCCCTTGCCATGGCGCGGCGATGTGGTAACGCGTATTGCCTCGACCATGGGCAACGCTATTTTTGTGGCGGCCTATCTCATCATGATTGTCCCGTTAGGGCTGTATCGCATGCTCGAACGTGGCTATCGTGCCTGGCTACCATTGAGCGAAACCAACCAGCCGGCGCCAAACAACATCCCTATCGATCTGATACGTGGTATTGCCCATGTCTTGCTGGCCATTGGTACGCTGCTGCTGCTGCTAGGTATTGTCACTTTTGGGGCTTCGGTGCAGACTATCGATTTTCGCTACTGGTGGATGTTCCCCGGTGCGGTGGCGGTTTGTACCGGCCTGTGGGCATTGCCAACCATGCCCCTGCGGCCCGACCGCAAAATCACCTTCTGGCCGGGGTTCGTTTTTCTGGCCTTTGTGCTGTTGCTCAGTACGATGTTCAATGTATCGAACAACCCGCAAGAGCAGGTGGTCAATGACCGGCTGCCCTGGGCCTGCCCTGGTGGGCCTCGCTGCTGATCAGCACGGCGCTGGTGGTCAGTTATTATGCGATGATGCTGATTCTGCCACGACGTGCGGATATGCCTTCGCGTCTGAGTCTCTGGTTGCAGGCCGGCGGGGCTGCACTGCTCACCTTGCTCCTGCTCGCTGCCATCTTCTTTAGCCAGAGCCGAGGCCCCTGGCTGGGTCTCGGTGTTGGTCTGTTTGTCTTTATCAGTCTGCTGCTCTGGCGCTCCCAGAGCCATGCAAAGGTGCATAACGCCTTCAAGCTCAAGCGTGGCTTGCAGATTGCCTTTGGGGTCTGGATGCTGGTGGCAGTCGCCGGCATTGCCTTTATTATCGCCTTCAATGTTTCCGATGACCCGATGTTCAAGCCCCTGCGCAACATGCCCTACATTGGTCGCCTTGGCTCGCTGCTCGATGCTACGGAGGGCACTGGTCGTGTGCGCTATCTGATCTGGAATGGCGATGAGTATGCCGGCGGCGCACGCGAGCTCATTGTGGCCGACCCGTTGCATACCGTTGTTGGCTGGGGCCCGGAGAGCATGTTTGTTGCGTTTAACCCATTCTACCCGCCCACCCTGGTGGAAGTAGAATCGCGCGGCGCATCGCCTGACCGCTCTCACAATGCGTTTCTCGATGAAATCGTAACGAAGGGCGTCCTGGGGCTGATCAGCTACCTCTTTTTGATCTTCAGTTATGCCGCACTCTCCTGGCGATTGATGCGCCACAGCCATGAATGGCCCTGGCAGGTCTTCTTTATCGCCTGTTTCAGTGCCGTGATTGGGCATATCTTTGAAGGGGTCACCGGTATTCCGATTGTTGCTACGCTGACCATGCTCTGGGTCACCATGGCGATGACCGTCGTCGGCGGAATGCTGACCGGGCACGCTCTTCTCCCCTCTCCCCTCCTTGGGGAGAGGGGCCGGGGGTGAGGGCCTACGTTCCAACCCATACCGGAACAAAGAGATAGAAGTAGGGGCGTAGCGTGCTGCGCCCAATATTAAGGAGGTAAAAATGGCAACAGCCCTCACATCTACTCAGTTTGAATTACGTCAACCACGTTCTAACCCGATCCTGACCCGTGCCGATTGGGAAGCCCAGCGTCAGGCGGTCTTGCAGGATGCGGGTCTCTTTCATGGGAATATTGCCCGCAGTATGATTCACTGGTACGATGAGAAGCTCAATGCCTGGATTATCTGGGATGATGAAAACCAGAAGTGGCATGGGTGCAGTGCTGATAGCGGTGAACCCGTAGCAGTTCCCTACGGCCCTGATCACACCCCCTGGCAACGAGCCCTCAATGATGATGATCCCCCCTTCTACCGCTGGTTTGAAGGTGGTTTGACCAATGCTTGCTTCAATGAAGTTGACCGCCATGTCATCACTGGTTATGGCGACGAAGTGGCTTTTTACTTTGAAGGCGACCGCTGGGACTCTTCCCTCAACGATGGCCGGGGTGGTCCAGTGGTCAGCTTTGCTGTAACCCGCAAACAGATGTTGCTGGAGACGGTAAAAGCAGCCCAGGTGCTGAAAAACCTGGGCCTGAAACGGGGTGATCGCATTGCGCTGAACATGCCCAACATTATGGAGCAGATTTATTATACCGAAGCGGCCAAACGTCTGGGCATTATCTATACCTCGGTGTTTGGTGGGTTTAGCGATAAAACCCTGAGCGACCGCATGCACAATGCCGGGGCCAAAGTTGTCATCACCAGCGATGGTGGTTATCGCAATGCCCAGGTGGTCGATTTTAAAGAAGCCTACACCGATCCCGCGCTCGACAAATTCATTCCGATTGAAATGGCCCTGGACCTGGTGCAGCAAACCCTGGACAAGATGCAGACGGTGCTGAACGAAGAACGCCGCACGCTCTTGTTTAACCAGGTACAGCAGGCCATCGCCAACGATATTACGATTGAGCGCAGCGATGTGATGCGTGGTGTCGGTCAGGCGCTCGATCAGATGATCGGCCTGGATGCGGCGAGCCAGTCGCATGTTCGTACTTCCATTGCCCAGGCCCTGGTGGAGTCCCCACCACGTGTCGATACCGTGATTGTGGTACGCCACACCGGCCACGAAATTCTCTGGCGGCCTGAGCGTGACCAGTGGAGCCACGACCTGATGGCCACCGCAACCGAGCAGATTATCGCCAACGCCCGCGCTGCTGGTTTCTCGGTCTCGACCGAGAAAGAACTGCTGGCCCTTCCCACCACCGATTTTATTCGTGCAATGTATGCCAGCAACAAGCCCGAAGTACTCGATGCCGAATACCCTATGTTTATCATCTACACCAGTGGCAGCACCGGCAAACCCAAGGGTGTCGTTCATGTGCATGGCGGTTACACCGCTGGCGTCGCCTACACCATGCGTGTGAGCTTCGACTCGGAGCCCGGCGATACGATTTTTGTGGTCGCCGACCCGGGCTGGATTACTGGTCAGAGCTATCTCATCAGCGCCACGATGGCGACCCGTTGTAGCGGGGTCATAGCCGAAGGCTCTCCCGTCTTCCCCAATGCCGGGCGGTTTTCGAGCATCATTGAACGCTACGGCGTGCAAATCTTCAAAGCTGGTGTCACATTCTTAAAAGCGGTCATGACCGACCCCCAGAACGTCGAAGACGTGCGCCAGTATGATATGGAGCACGTTGCGGGTCTGTACCTTCTGTGCCGAGCCAGTCAACCCAGCCGTGCAGCAGTTTGGGATGGACCTGATGGCCCGCCAGTATATCAACTCCTACTGGGCCACCGAGCATGGCGGTATTGTCTGGACTCACTTCTACGGCAATGATGACTACCCGCTGCGACCCGATGCCCATACCTACCCGTTGCCCTGGGTGGTTGGCGACGTCTGGCTCTCGGAAAGCACGCCTGACGCCGAAAAAGTCAGCTATCACCTGGCCGAGCAGGAAGAAAAAGGCGAGATCGTCATTGTTCAGCCCTACCCCTACCTCACCCGCATGGTCTGGGGCGATGTCGAAAACTTCAAGCTCGAAGGTCACGGCGTAACCCCCAGCTGGCGCGGTGATGCCGAACGCTTTGTTTCCACCTATTGGCGCCGCGGACCCAATGGCGAATGGGGCTATATTCAGGGCGACTTTGCGATGAAGTATGCCGATGGCAGTTTCAGCCTCCATGGTCGCAGCGATGACGTGATTAACGTGAGTGGTCACCGTATGGGCACTGAAGAGATTGAAGGCGCCATCTTGCGCGACAAGCAACTCGTGGCTGACTCGCCGGTGGGCAACTGTATTGTCGTCGGCGCTCCCCACCGTGAGAAGGGCCTGACACCCGTCGCCTTTATTCTCACCAAAGATAACAACAAGCTCACCACCGAAGACCGCCGCCGCCTGAATGAACTGGTGCGCAACGAGAAGGGTGCGGTTTCGGTGCCCGAAGATTACATTGAGGTCAGTGCCTTCCCCGAAACGCGCAGTGGCAAGTATATGCGGCGGTTCTTGCGCAGCATGATGCTGGGTGAAGAACTGGGTGACACCACGACCCTGCGCAATCCCGAATCGCTGGATGAGATTGGTAAAAAGATCAATGACTGGAAACGCCTGCAGCGTCTGGCGGAAGAACAGCAAATCTTTGAGCGTTACCGCTACTTCCGCATCGAGTACCACCCGATCGGAAGAACCAGCAACCAGGAACCAAAGAACCAGTCCAACGGTGCAAACGACGGTTCTCGGTTCTCGGTTCTCGGTCTGCGAAGCTCGCCCTCGTCACGATCACCAATCCGCCCGTCAACGCCCTGAACGAGCGCTCCCTCGACGAGTTGAACACCATCGTCGATCACCTCGCCCGCCGCGAAGACGTGGCCGCGATCATCTTCACCGGTCAGGGTACAAAGAGCTTCGTGGCCGGCGCCGACATTCGCCAGCTTCTCGAAGAGACCCACAGCGTCG
>JAAURD010000132.1 GCA_012034075.1 Chloroflexaceae bacterium
GCATCGGATGGCCCGACCTGCTGATTGCAAAAGCTCAAGCCCTCCAGGGCCGGATTGCGCGTCGGTGTCGGCGGAACGGGCGTATTGGTTGGTCGCGGCGTGCGGGTAGGCGTCGCGGTTGGGCCAACCGTCTGGGTCGCCGTGTTGGTAGGCGCGGGTGTATCGCTGGGCGGTGGCGTGTTGGTAATCGATGGCGTCAGCGCACGGATTGTCTCAATATTGGCAATGCGTTCTTCTTCGCTAATGGAACCAGACCCACAGCTGACAAGGAACAACAAGAGTCCAAAGACCAACCCAAACAATACAAGAAAGGGTAAGCCAATAAGCGCCGCAGCTCTAGGGGTGCTGGTTTCTATTCGGTGATCGGTACAACTGCTTTTATTCATGAATTGCCTGGAACAATGGGTTGGATCCATCCTTGTTGAATGGCATAGACGACCGCCTGGGTACGATCATTCACAGCCAGTTTGCGTAAAATCGAAGAGACATGGTTTTTCACGGTCTGGTTACTAATATCGAGCACAAGCGCAATTTCTTTATTGGTCTGACCAGCAGCCACCAGTTCGAGCACCTGCAACTCACGGGCTGAGAGTGGTGAGTAAATTTGTTCGGTTTCAATAACCATCGACATGATGCGAAAATCATCGAGCACCTGAGCCGCTACATCCGCCCGTGAAAGCACCAGGTCATTGATCGGGTAGCGCCCCTGGGCTACCTCACGCAATGCGGTTAGCAAATCATCCCAACTAATTTTTGAGACTAGATAGGCTGCAAAACCGGCGCGTATGGCCCTCACAATATGATCGCTCTGCATCGATGGGGCGAGCAACACCAGGGCAACCTGCGGGTGTGCTCGTTTAATGACGCGTGCAATCTCCAGGCCATTGACGCCGGGCAGATTGAGATCGATCAGCACCATATCGGGCTGGGTTTCATCAATCACCTTGATCGCTTGTTGTCCATTGCTGGCCTCGCCAACAACCACAAAATCGCTGATGTTGGCAATGTTATAACGCAACCCTTCGCGAAACAGGGTATGCTCATGAACCAGCACGATAGAGGTAACACTCACGATAAACGTACTCTTTGCTTGATCATAACGCTTGATATTATATGCCATACTCTCTGAGAAAACAAATAACCGAACAAACCGCACAACGGATACCAAAACGGGTCTGCGGCGCAGCATGCTGGGCCGCTACCGATTTCAGTGATAGTATGGGAAAAAGCCATCGGGTATTACCCGTTTGGCACGTCATACCCGATGGAATATGGTAAGATACAAAACAGCACGAGCCTGGCCGGTTCTCCTGGCTCGTAATGACCATGGTCAAGCAACGCTGTTTGCCATCACAAGGAGAAAATGCATGAGATTGGTTGAAGGAAAAGTCGGCTTAATTCTGGGTGTCGCCAATGATCACTCGATTGCCTGGGGCATTGCGCAGGCATTGCATCGTGAGGGGGCGCAACTTGGTTTTACCTATGTGGGCAATGCGATTGAAAAACGCGTGCGACCACTGGCAACGAGCCTGCAGGCTGAACTGATCGAGCCATGTGATGTCGGTCGCGATGAAGATATAGCAGCCTTGATGGAACGAGTACGTACCGTGTACGGGCGTATTGATATTCTGGTGCATGCGATTGCATTTGCCCAGCGTGAAGAACTGAAGGGTGAGTACCTGGAAACCACCCGTCAAGGGTTCTTAACCGCTATGGATATCAGTGTCTATTCACTGACTGCTCTGGTACGCGCAGCACGTGATCTGCTGGCACCCGGTGCGTCGGTGATGACCCTGACCTATCATGGCTCACAACAGGTGGTGCCCAATTATAATGTGATGGGCGTAGCAAAAGCGGCACTTGAGGCCAGTGTACGCTACCTTGCGGCCGATCTGGGGCCGCAACAGATTCGGGTGAATGCTATCAGTGCGGGTCCCATTCGGACGTTGGCGGCGAGCGGTATTGCTGGTTTTCGCACAATGCTTGATCATGTGGGTGAGCATGCTCCATTACGCCGCAATACAACTATCGATGATGTCGGGAACACCGCGCTCTGGCTTGCCAGTGATCTGTCCAGCGGGGTGACCGGTGAGACGCTGTATGTCGACTCAGGCTACCATATTATGATGATGTGAGGCATGTATGAGCTATGAAGATGCAACCACCCGGCTCATTCTGGTGCGCCACGCCGAATCAACCGCTAACGTTGAGCGGCGGGTGCAGGGGTCGGGGGATGACCCATTGACGCCGCGTGGCGAAGAACAGGCCCGCCGGCTCGCACGCCGCATGAGCTTTGATCATCCGGATGCGGATTTGCTCTTTTCCAGCCCGCTCACCCGTGCGCATCAAACCGCCAGTTTTGTGAGTGCCGCGCTTGGTCTTGAGATTCAGTGGCGCAGCGGCCTGGAGGAGATTCGGCTGGGACGGCTGGAAGGCGCGGATCAGGCGACATTGGCCGCGGCGGTGCATGCCAACCGGCTGGCAGAGTATGATGCGGAGACTTTGCACGATTTTGCCGAGCGTGCTTTGGGGACGCTCTATGGCCTGGTCGCGGTGAACCCTGGGCGTACTATTATTGTGATAACGCATCTGGGGGTTATTTCTACGGCGCTGGCGCACTGGGTGGATCGTGACCTGGTACGGGCATGGGGTTATGGTGATAGCTTGAGCAATGCGGCAATGAGCGAGTTTATCTTTGCCGATCAGGTGCGGCTATTGCGCCAGAATGACGCAATTCATCTGGAATAGGAGCGGCGTATTTCATTTATTATTACAATCTATGTGCGCGAGGGAATTGTGATGGCGAGCGATAGCCGCCTCACGCTGGATACCAGACGGCAGCAAGATGATCAGCAAGTCGTACATCTTGCCATTAGCCAGACGGATGCCAACTACAAAACGTTTCTGGCGCCCAATCACATTGGTATCTCAACCTTTGGTGCCGCCGAAATCCAGGGGGTGCCGATTTCCGGGTCTATCGATTCGTTTATTCATGAGCATCTCAACGAGTCAACCGATATCGATGCGGTGCCGCAGATGCTGATAGAGTATTTTCAAGAGATGCCACTGGTGAAAGATACAGGCTTTCATGTAGCCGGCTATAAACGCATTGATAAGCATCACGTGCAGCGTATCTGGCGGGTCTGGATTAAGAAGAAGACCGTCAACCATATCAATGTTAATGGCGGTCAGGGCGCTTCGTGGGATGGTGAGAGCGATATTTTGAGCCGGTTGATTAAGCCCGTCTGGGTGCAAGATGAAACGGGCAATATGGTGGCGCTACCCAATTACCCAATCCAGTTGCAATTTTTTACGTTGCAAGATGCTATCGATTATGCGGTGTATGCGTTGCGGACCACTATCGACTCGATTCGTTTTCAGGTCCGTCCCAAAACCGTGGGCGGCCCGATTGATATTCTGGTGATCCAGCCGGGCAAATCGTTCTGGGTCAAACGTAAAGAGCTACGGGTATCATAACGATAGCCGTCCAACTGCATCAGGCTTTGTAGGGGTGCAGCGTGCCTGCACCTGACCGTAGGAAAACAACCAGCAAAAACACAGGGAGAAAACAATGACAACACGACCCGATGGAACAGCGACACTGATCGTGATAAGCCGCAATGGCATGGGCGATGCGGAGCCGGAACTAGGCCAGCGCCTGATTCGCACCTATTTGACGCTGCTGCTAGAGAGCAATATGTTGCCCGGCGCTATATGCTTTTATACCAACGGCGTGCGGCTGGTCACCGAAGGCTCACCGGTGCTGGACCTGCTGGAGCAACTGGCGAACCGGGGGGTTCACTTGATTGTGTGTAAGACGTGCGTTGACTATTTTGGCCTTACCGACCAGGTACGGGTGGGCGTGATTGGCGGGATGACAGATGTGATTGCGGCACAGTGGGAGGCGCAGAAGATTATTCATTTGTGATGAAGCAAGCTATCTCGTGAAGCAGTTTGGGACGCAGCGTGCTGCGCCCCCAAACTGCGATTAATATGCACGATTAAATCAGCTGCTGACACCCCGGCAACGTCCACCCACCCTGTAGGACGTAGCGTGCTGCGCCCCTACAGGGTGGGTGACCTCATCCCCGAACCTGCTTGCCCAAGGAAACAGGGAAGGCGGGAGCACGGCCGCGACGACCGCATGCAGGCATTCTGCTACCAACAGACACCATTACGCCAACTGTTTGTACCCTGGCAACGTCAGAAACTCGATAAAGTCATCGTTGCTAATCAGCGTATCAAACAGGTGTGCAGCTTCCTCATATTTGCCCTGGCTATAGGCATCACCCAGCAGGGTCTTGATTTTGTCCATCTCCTCGGTGAGGAATTGACGTACCAACTCAAGCGTTACCTTGCGGCCATCATCCAGCACACCGCGTGGGCTGCGGATCCACTGCCAGATTTGTGAGCGCGAAATCTCAGCAGTCGCGGCATCTTCCATCAGGTTGAAGATGGGCACACAGCCGGTGCCGGCCAGCCACGAACCGAGATACTGCACGCCAACGTTGATGTTGGTGCGCAATCCAGCTTCGGTGATGGGCGCTTCGGGCGCAAAGTGGAGCAAATCGTCAGCGGTCATCTGTACATCATCACGCTTGCGGGCAATCTGGTTTGGCTCCGGCATCACCGCATTAAATGCCTCCAACGCAATCGGCACCAGGCCAGGATGCGCAACCCAGGTGCCATCGTGACCATCATTGGCTTCGCGCTCTTTATCGGCGCGTACTTTAGCCAGTGCTTCCTCGTTGGCCTGCGGGTTGTCTTTAATCGGAATCTGGGCGGCCATCCCGCCAATGGCATGCGCTTCGCGCTTATGGCACACTTTGATGACATGCAGCGAATAGGCCCGCATAAAGGGCGAGGTCATAGTGACCTTGGCGCGGTCGGCGAGTACAAAATCGTGGTCGTTGCGAAACTTTTTGATGCAGCTAAAAATATAATCCCAGCGCCCGCAGTTGAGACCAGCCGAATGCTCACGCAACTCGTACAGAATTTCTTCAGCTTCAAAGGCGGCCAGAATGGTTTCAATCAAGACGGTGGCTTTAATCGTCCCCTGGGGCACACCCAGTTCCTGCTGGGCCATCACAAAGACATCGTTCCAGAGACGAGCATCGAGGTGGCTTTCAAACTTGGGCAAATAGAAATAGGGGCCAGAGCCACTTTCTAGCAGGGTTCGGGCATTGTGGAAGAAGTAAAGCGCAAAATCAAACAACCCGCCTGAGATGGGGTCGCCATCAATCAGGACATGTTTTTCGACCAGGTGCCAGCCACGTGGGCGCACCAGCAGGGTGGCGGTGGTTTCGTTGAGGGCATACTGTTTGCCTTCGGGGCTGACAAAATCAATGGTGCGATTGATTGCATCGCGCAGGTTGATCTGGCCCTCAATCACATTCTCCCAGGTCGGGGTGTTGGAGTCTTCAAAATCGGCCATAAAGACTTTGGCGCCGGAGTTCAGCGCATTGATAATCATTTTGCGGTCAACTGGCCCGGTAATCTCAACGCGGCGGTCCTGGAGATCGGCAGGAACGGGCGCAACCTTCCACGAAAGGTCTTCGCGGATAGACCTGGTCTCAGGTAAAAAGTCGGGACGTTCACCGGTGTTCATGCGGGCCTGACGTGCTTCGCGCTGGGCGAGCAACTCACGCCGGCGCGGCTCAAAGGCTCGATGGATCTTGGCAACAAAGGCAACCGCTTCAGGGGTCAGAATTTCAGCAAATGACGGGGTTATTGGTGCATTGATGACAACACCATCAGCATAGGTCTGAGCACTCATAGTGGGTCAGGTTTCCTTTCGGTTCAAGTCTCTTTCCAGTCAGTAGCATACCAGCACTTGCCACAATGGGCAAATGCTGGTACGCTTCTACCGAATCACAACACACGTTACAATTAGTGGAACTGTTCCTCTTCGGTTGAGCCAGTGAGTGCAGTGGTTGAGGACATGCCACCCGAAACGACCTGCGATACTTCATCGAAGTAGCCGGCGCCCACTTCGCGCTGGTGCAAGGTCGCGGTGTAGCCCTTTGATTCAGAGGCAAACTCGGCTTGCTGGAGCTGGGAGTAGGCCGACATACCCCGATCTTTATAGTCGTGCGCCAGGGTAAACATGCTGTAGTTGAGGCTGTGGAAGCCAGCCAGGGTGATAAACTGAAACTTGTAGCCCATGGCTGCCAGGTCACGCTGGAAGCTCGCAATCTGGTCGTCGTTCAGTTTTTTCTTCCAGTTAAACGATGGCGAGCAGTTGTAGGCCAGCAGTTTGCCCGGATATTTGCCATGGATGGCTTCGGCAAAGCGACGCGCTTCTTCAACATTGGGTTCGGCGGTTTCACACCAGACCATATCGGCATAGGCGGCATAGGAGAGGCCACGATCAATCGCTGCTTCGATACCACTGCGCACGCGGTAGAAGCCCTCAGCAGTGCGCTCGCCGGTGATGAAGTTACGGTCGCGCTCATCCACATCGCTGGTAATAAGCGTGGCGGCATTGGCATCGGTGCGTGCGGTGATGACGGTGGGCACGCCCATGGTGTCGGCAGCCAGACGCGCGGCCACCAGGTTGCGGACGGCAGTCTGGGTTGGTAACAATACCTTACCACCCATATGGCCACATTTCTTCTCAGAAGAGAGCTGATCTTCGAGGTGAATACCACCGGCACCTGCTTCGATCAGGGCTTTGACCAACTCAAAGACATTTAATGGGCCACCAAAGCCGGCTTCTGCATCAGCCATAATGGGGGCAAACCAGTACGTATCATCTTTCCCTTCCATATGGTGGATTTCATCAGCACGTTTGAAGGTCTGGTTGATTCTCTTAACAATAGCGGGAACACTATTCACCGGATAGAGGCTCTGATCAGGATACATTTGACCGGCGAGGTTGGCATCGGCAGCGACCTGCCAGCCACTCAAGTAGATTGCTTTCAGCCCGGCTTTCACCTGCTGCAGGGCCTGGTTGCCAGTTAAAGCACCCAGTGTGGGCACAAATTCTTCAGTATGGAGCAGATGCCAGAGCCGTTCGGCGCCCATGCGGGCAATCGTATATTCTACCGGTACCGATCCGCCCAGACGCACCACATCTTCGGCAGTATAGGGGCGGGTGATGCCTTTCCATCGCTCATCGGTTGACCAACTCTGGGCTAACTGTGCTGCACGTTGCTCTCGATCCATTGCGTTACTCATTGCTTTACCCTTTCCTTTTCATGCAAAAAGCCACCCCACACGGAGCAGTAGCTCTGTTGATAATGGATGGCCGATACACTGTCAACAATGACCTTGATTTCTTTCATACACACAATCTGAACAATCATTTTTTAGTCTACAACGTTTAGTTACTTTTTAGTTACATAACTCAATCGATGCAGTCGAGTTGGCTTGCGGTTGTGCATGTCCTCAACAATACCGGTGACTGATCCGTATTATCCCTGAGTCAGGCGTGTCCTCATTTTATGCACATTTTTCACGTATTCTGAAAAACGTGAATATATTATACAATTTTTCTGGTATAATACCTGCGGTGATCAAACAAGGGGATGATTGTTTGATCCAGTATGGTCAATAGTTTCTACATATTTACCTGTCTTGACCTGGCTTGTCGTTTCAATGAACTGACGAAGGAGACATACGATGAATAAACGCAACACGACCATGGAGTGGTTGACGGTTGGCATTATGCTGCTTTTGTTAATGGGCGTATCTGTCGCTGTAGGCATCGCTTTTGGTCAACAGATGGCAACCAGTATACCTGCACAAACCGCTGAACCTGTAGTACTTGTGGTTACTGCAACGAGTGAACCGGTCACCCCCACCAGTGAACCTACCACGACAGCAATGCCCGAACCGGCAGATGCGACCGGTGTGGCGATACACCGCATTGCCTGCGGAAACGCAACCCGTTGCAGCTGCCGAGCCAAGCCTGACGGCTGAGCCGAGCGCTACGAAGGCAGCAAGCCCCACCGCCGAGCCAAGCCCCACCGCCGAGCCGAGCGCTACCGCCGAGCCAAGCCCCACCGCCGAGCCAAGCCCCACACCAAGGCCAACACTGCTGCCCGATGCGGGCTACGTGGTGAGTGGGGGCAACATGCGTGAGACACCTAATGGAAATGTTATTGGGCAGGTGTGCCCCGATGATATTTTTACCTTTTTGCATCAGCAGGGGGAGTGGTATACCGTGCGGGTTGATCAGATTACGGGTGATTGCTCGGCGAGTCGCGTCCAACCGAGCAATGTCGGCTGGATCCACCAGAGCCTGCTTTCGGCTCCAGTCGCTGCGGTGCCAACCACCACCCCATTGCCGCCAACCGCAACGCCAGACTTTATTCCCATCAATCAGACTCAGCGCCTTGGGCCGATCCGCAATACCGAACGGGAGGAAGGCTACTCAACCGAGATTACCTTGCAACGGGTGAAGTGGTCTCAAGGGGTTGATTACAATACACCAAAATCAGGATATGTCTATGTAATAGTCTATTTGCGTATTACCAACCTTGGCCCAGAACCGATGCGATCGGTTTATAGAAGCGATTTTGAAGTGATGGATGCAAATGGGGCATTGCTTGGTTTTGACACAGGCAATGCATTAGCTTTTGATTGCGGACTAGACCTGGTTGACCTCATTCCGGGTGGCAGTGTTGAGGGGTGCATTGCCTACGAGGTACCAGAGTCAGGACAGGTGAGCCTTATTTTTGCACCGTATCAGTATGATAGTATGTCGCCAGGGCGGTACCTCTCGTTTCCGATGCGCTGACGCATCGCGGCACGGCACCAGGGGATCTGTAGGGGCGCAGCACGCAAAGCGATGTAGGGGCGTCAGCGTGCTGCTGCAAGCCGTGCCTACGTCATTGCTAGTGCTAGCTGCAAGGCGGATTCCTGGAGAGTTTGCGCGGCTGCAAGCCGCGCCTACGAACGGCTGCTTGGAGGGTTTGCGCGGCGGCTAAAAGACGGCATCCACCAGCAGGGCGCGTGATAGGCGTATCTGATAGTCGCTGCGGGGTATTTCGATAGCGCCAAAGCGTGCCAGATGACTGGTGAGAAACTGCGTATCGAGCAGCTGAAAGTTGCCCGCACGGAGCCGTTCGACCAGATGGACCAGGGCGACTT
The DNA here is from genome assembly GCA_012034075.1 of Chloroflexaceae bacterium. Lineage (GTDB taxonomy): Bacteria > Chloroflexota > Chloroflexia > Chloroflexales > Chloroflexaceae > JAAURD01. The sequence goes on from JAAURD010000132.1 coordinate 9,097, forward strand.
TGCTGGCGTCGGTTTCCAGACTAAACATGCTTTCGCCGGCAAAGAGACCGCGAATGGCAACACCATAGAGTCCTCCGACCAACTGATTCTGCTGCCAGGTCTCCACGCTGTGGGCCAGACCCAGTTGGTGCAACGCGGTGTAGGCTTCAATGAGTTCTTCGGAGATCCAGCTACCGCTGTGTTTGCCGCGCGGGACGGTGGCACACGCTCGCATAACGTTGGTAAAACAGGTATCTACGCGCACTTCAAATGAGCCATTGCGCACAGTACGGGCCAGCCGCCTGGGAACATGGAATGTGGGCAGCGGCAAAATAGCCCGCGGGTCCGGGTCATACCAGCCAATGCGACCAGAGCGAGAGGCCATGGGAAAGATGCCCTGGCAATAGGCATGGACCAGCACGTCAGGGGTCAGCCTTACTGACCGATTTGCCACAGACGCACCGTGCTATCATTTGAACCGGAGGCCAGGAGCAGACCAGTAGGAGCAAAAGCGACGCTGTTCACCGCTTCATTGTGTCCTTCAAGGGTACGCAATAGGGTGCCATCAGACACTTGCCAGAGGCGGATAGTGGTGTTGCTGGGACCCTCGGCAAGCAAGGCGCCATCGGGCGAGAAGGCCAAGCTCAGTACTTCGCCCCCGTTGTTATTCCAGGTTTGCAACCGTGTTCCATCACTGACGTTCCAGAGGTTGATTTTGCCATCGCGTGAACCGGATGCCAGAATCCGGCCGTCGGGGCTGAATGCCAGCGCCTGGATCCAGTCGGTATGATCTTCGAGCGTTCGTATGAGATTCCCATCGCTCACTTGCCAGAGCCGTATGGTTGCATCATCGGAACCAGATGCCAGGGTCTGACCATCCGGACTGAACGCGATGCTGCGCACCCAATCGCCATGACCATCGAGTGTGCGGATCAGACTGCCGTCACTGACCTGCCACAGCTTGACGGTCGCATCATCAGAGCTTGATGCGAGAGTCTGGCTACCAGGGCTAAAGGCCACGCTGCGGATCCAGTCAGTATGCCCTTCTAACATCCGGACAAGCGTGCCATCGCCAAGTTGCCACAAACGGATGACATTATCATCTGAACCACTGGCAATAAACTGGTTATCTGGGCTGACTGCTATCGCGCGGACCCAATCGGTTGGACCTTCAATGAGCTGTACCTCGTTACCACTGGTAACATCCCATATGCGGATAGTGGCATCGATAGAAGCTGACACCAGGCTGGCGCCATCGGAGGTAAAGGCAATCTGATTCACAGCACCATTATGCCCTTGCAGCGTGGTAACTTGCAAATCACCAACAATCTCTGGTGGGGCTGGGGCAATGGGTTCGGGTGAGGCAGGTTGATCTGGTTCAGGTGGCACTGGGTCGGGCACCGGTGGTTGCACAGGCAGTGGTGGTGGCTCAACCGGTTCCGACAGGAGCGTACTACTGGACCAGCCTTCGGTGCCAACCGCAACACGGCCTGCTGTACAGTCTGCACTGATGAGGGTTACGCGGATACGCCACCAGAGACCGTTGGGTGTGTTTTGCTGTTCGAGAAATTGAATGCCATCACCAGGGCAAATCTGACCAATGACAGTCTCTGGTGCAATCACTGGCTCAGTACGCAAATTGCCGCCATTGGTGACTGTACCGACCGGGAAGACGGGGGCCGGCGTGGGCGTGGGCAGCACCGGCGTAGGGCTGGCTTGCACCGTGGGCGTGAGTTCGAGGGTCGGTGTCAGCCCAAAAATAGGGGTCAGTTCGAGCGTGGCACTGATTTCGGGCGTGGCGGTTGGTGTGCGGGTTGGACGTGCCGTCGCGGTGGGTGAGGGGGCACTAGTAGGTGTTGCCGTCGGTGCCTGTTGCACCACGACCGGTTGTCCCTGTTCATACGGACAATCGGCAGCATCACACAGCGTGTTGGCACAGGCGGTCAACAACAACGAGAGTATTCCCAGAATAAAGAGACGATACATGGTACGAGCTTCCATCTTGCTTGTCTGTTTGCCCTTCGATCATTATAACCGCAAAGCGTTGAAGCGCAAAGCGCAAAGCGCAAAGCGTTGAAGCGTAAAGCACAAAGCGTTTGACACATATCGCTCCAACGCTTCAACGCTCCAACGCTTCAACGCTTCAACGCTTCGACGGTTTGCAGATGCTGCTCGATCATGGTGACTAATGCTTTGAGACGAACGGGTTTGCTGAGATATTCGTTGGCGCCTGCCTCAAGACAGCGTTCGCGGTCACCTTTCATAGCGAGTGCCGTAACGGCAATGATGGGTATGGCGTGTCCCTGGGGATGTGCCCGAATACGACGGATAGCTTCCAGACCATCGAGTTTGGGCATTTGAATATCCATCAAAATAAGCGCAGGCTGGTGCTCGGCAGCATAGGTGACGGCTTCAAGACCATTACGGGCGACCAACACACGATAGCCCCGTGCATCAAGGTAGTCGAAGGTGATTTCGATATTATCTTCGTTATCTTCGGCGAGTAAAATCAATGGTGCTGGCGCATTGCGTTCTGCATGGGCCAATGCAGCCATTTTGTGTGCTCTGGAGGAACCGAGTTTGCCATGATGGAAGATATCAAAGAGTGCCTGATAGAATCGCTGGCGTGTAATCGGTTTGATGAGATAGCCATTGGCACCCAAATCGGACGCCTGGCGCTGCTCATCCATCACAGAGATCACTAACACGGGAATAGCAGCCGTAACCGGATCGGATTTGAGCGACTGGAGCAGGTCCCAGCCGGATAGCTCTGGCAACAAAATATCGAGGATGATCAAATCGGGGCACTGTTCATACACACGAACGAGCAATTGCGAGCCGTAAGTGGCGCTGATGTGTTCGATACCGATAGCCGATAGGTAACGTGAGATTTGCTCGACCACACCGGGTGAGTCTTCGATCAGCAAAATGTGCTTGAGACTGGTCGCCAGTGAGAGAGATTCCAATGATGCTTTGATGTTCTGGGCGAGCGGCTCTTGATCATCGGCTGAAGATGGATCAGTTTGCTCAAACTGA
>JAAURD010000133.1 GCA_012034075.1 Chloroflexaceae bacterium
TTGCGAGGTATTGTGGCAACCCCCGATGAGCAGGTAGATCGCTTGCCGTTGCTGACGGAGACCGAACGTCAGCAGATCCTGGTCGAATGGAATGACACCGCAACCGCGTATCCGCATGACCAGTGTGCGCATCAGATCTTCGCGCAGCAGGCGGCACGCACGCCTGCTGCCATCGCCCTGCTCTTCGATCAGGAACAACTCACCTATACCGAATTGGACGCACGGGCGAACCAACTGGCACACCATCTGATCGGACTAGGGGTTGGGCCAGAGGTGCTGGTCGGTCTCTGCTGTGAATGCTCTCTGGAGCTAGTGGTAGGTATGCTGGGCATCCTGAAAGCAGGAGGTGCGTATGTTCCTCTGGATCCGACCTACCCCGCTGAACGGCTCGCGTTTATGCTGGAAGATAGTCAGGCTCCGGTACTGCTGACCCAGGAACGGTTGCCCGAAACGCTCCCTCCCCATACGGCACAGGTGGTCTGCCTGGATCGTGACTGGTCGACGATTGCCCAGCAGCCAGTGATTCCCCCCGCCAGCACGGTGCAGCCCGACAACCTCGCCTACTGTATCTATACCTCTGGCTCCACTGGTCAGCCCAAGGGGACCTTACTCGCCCATCGTGGCCTGTGTAATCTGGCAACCTTTCTGCGTGAATACTTCGCTCTGGACGTAGGCAAACACGTGCTCCAGTTTTCTTCCATCAGTTTCGATGCTTCTGTCTCGGAAATGGCGATGGCCCTGGGCAGCGGGGCAAAGCTCGTACTGGCTGATCGCAGTGTGCTTGCTGATCCACGGACACTCACACACCTGTTGCACGAGGCGGAAGTGTCCCATGTGACGCTCCCCCCGACGATGCTTCGCTTGTTAGAGTCGCAAGACCTGTCATCGCTCCAGGCGGTCGTTACCGCTGGAGAATCCTGCTCACCGGACCTGATGGCACGCTGGAGCGTGGAACGCCGCTTCATCAATGCCTATGGGCCGACGGAGACAACGGTCTGTGCAACGATGGCGTGCTTTGACCCCGGCATGCACACGCCAGACACACCGCTCCCACAACGGGTGTCCATTGGTTCGCCCATCGCCAATACGCAGGTCTATCTGCTGGATGCCCAGATGCAGCCGGTGCCCATTGGAGTACCTGGCGAACTTTACATCGGTGGTGTCGGTGTGGCACGGGGCTATCTCCATCGTCCAGAGTTAACCGCCGAACGCTTCCTGCCCAACCCGTTTGGTGCGGGGCGCTTGTACCGCACGGGCGACTTGGCACGCTATCTCCCGGATGGCTCTATCGAGTTTCTTGGGCGGGCCGACTTTCAGGTCAAACTACGTGGCTTCCGCATCGAGTTGGGTGAAATCGAAACCCTGCTGACCCAGCATCCCACGGTTGCGCAGGCCGTGGTCGTGCTCCATGAGGCAACCCCAGATGATAAGCGCCTGGTCGCCTACGTCGTTCCCCGCAATACCGCAGCAGATACGGGCAACGGCGCAGAACACGCATCACCTGATTTGGCAGCATATGTCTCGCTGTGGCAAGTTATTGCCGACCAGACCTATGATCAACAGCCACCAGTGGCTGATATCACATTCAATAGTGTAGGTTGGCAGAGCAGCTATACCGGTCGCCCGATCCCTGAAGCTGAGATGCGTGAGTGGGTCGCCCATGTTGTTGATCGGATTATGGCCCTGCAGCCCCAACACGTACTGGAGATTGGCTGTGGGACGGGGTTGCTCCTCGCACGTATCGCTCCCCACTGTGCGACCTATATTGGCCTCGATTTTTCATCGGTGGCGCTTGACCACATCCGAGCCATGCAAGCGGCTGTTCCTGGACTGGAACACATCACCCTGTTGGAACGTCCAGCAGATGACCTGAGCGGCATCGAACCAGCCAGTGTTGATACGGTGATTATGAACTCCGTGCTCCAACACTTTCCCGACGCCCATTATCTACGGCAGGTGCTGCAGGCCGCTGCCCAATGTGTCAAACCAGGGGGATCAATCCTGGTCGGCGATGTGTGCAACCTGGCATTGCTCGAAACGTTTCACGTCTCGTTGCAACTCCATCAGGCAGATGATCAGATGTCACTGCTTCACCTGAAGCAACGTATTCAACAGCAGATCGCTGAAGAACGGGTCATGTGGGTTGATCCTCGCTTCTTTCTCGCATTGGCAAAGGACATCCCAACGATCTCGCATGTACAAATCATGCCCAAACGGGGTGCCCATCACAATGAACTCACTCGCTTCCGCTATGAAGCGATCTTGTTTATCGATAACCCGGTGGAGCGTGTAACGAATGTGGTGTGGCATGACTGGTGTGCCGACCAGCTGAGTCTGGCAGCGATTCGTGAGGTGCTGATGAACCGTCAGCCACCAACGTTTGCAGTGCGCAATATCCCCAATGCGCGATTGAATGCTGAAGCACAGGCACTCCAATGGCTGCAAACCGTAACGAGCGATGCAACGGTTGCCGATGTACGTGCATCTATTGCGCAAAACCCTGCTGCTGGTGTGGACCCAGAAGCCATCTGGGCTTTGAGCGACGAACTGCCCTACCATGTCGAGCTGAGCTGGTTGTCTACCGGACCAACAGGGCATTATGCGGTCGTGTTTACCCATCAGGATGCTCCCCTGCAACCTGTTTTGATGCCTGCTGAAGCAGCATTGCAGCCATACCCAGCATATGTCAACAATCCGGCCAGAGATCAGCAACTCATCCCACAGTGGATTTCGTATCTCAAGCAGAAACTGCCAGAGTATATGGTCCCCACGGCGTTTAAGATTCTGCAACGTGTGCCACTGACGCCCAATGGAAAAACCGACCGTCACGCGCTGGCGCGGTTGCCCATTGATCAACCGTCGTCAACAACGACACCTTTGGTTCCACCACGTACTCCCCTGGAAACGATGTTGCTGGAGATTTGGACAGCAGTACTAGGATTCCGTCATATCGGTATCCATCACGATTTTTTTGCCCTGGGTGGTGATTCGCTGAAAGCCATGAACCTGCTCAATACCCTGCACCGGCGACTGGGCCAGGCTGTACCACTGATTGCCCTGTTTCAGTGCTCAACTATCGCCACATTTGCTGACTATGTAGAAGCTACCTATCCCGCTGCTCTTGCCAATCTTGTTGCACCTGATAGTGCAGCCATGGCCGACCGTGATACCGGCAGAATATAAAGGCAACAGCGTTTATGATTGAAACACTCATAGCACAACTCCAGCAGCGTGGCATCAAACTATGGGCTGATGGTGCGTATCTGCAATATGACGGACCAAAGGGTTCGTTAACACCGGAACTGAAAGAGCAGCTACGAACCCATAAAGCTGCTATTCTCTTGTACCTTCAGCACCAACAGCAGCAGCCCTTCGATATACACCCGGTGCCGCGCACCGATACTCTGGCTCTGTCATTTAACCAGATGCGCTTCTGGACCTTTCAAATGGCCAGACCTAACGACAGCTTTTATAATGTCCACCAACGGTTTCAGATCATCGGGGCACTCAACCCAACCGCGTTAGAACACAGTTTTAATGCCCTGATTGAGCGCCACGAAGTGCTGCGCACCACCTTTCCTCTGGTCAATGGTCAGCCAGTGCAGGCCATTGCGGATCATAGCACAATCACGTTGGACATCCGCGATGTGCAGACAATTCCTCCAGATGCTCAGCCGGCAGAGATGGAACGTATCATCAGGACCGAAGTTGAGCGTCCATTTGATCTTGCTACGGGTCCTTTGATGCGCATCTTGTTGCTGCATCAAGCCACCGACACATGGCTGCTGGTCGTCTGTTTTCATCATATTGTGCTGGATGACTGGTCGCTAACGCTCCTTTACCGTGAGCTTGCCGTCTGCTACACCGCCATAACCAGTGGACAGCCAGTAGCAATACCGCCGCTTTCGATCCAATATGCCGATTATGCCGCCTGGCAACATCAACAACTAACGCCCGATGCTATCGCCAGCCGTCGGGCCTACTGGGAAACCGTGCTGGCCGATGAGCCTGCCCCCTTGAGCCTCTCATCTGAACCAATGCAATCAGCAGTGTCAAAGTCCTTTCAGGCTAGGCTCTCCCGGTTCGAACATACGCCGCACGTGACCCAGCACCTCAAGACCATCAGCCAGCAGGCCGGTGTCACGCTCTATATGACCATGGTAGCAACCCTGGCTCTGTTGCTCTCACGTGAGAACTCCGACCAGAACATCCTGATCGGTTCGCCGGTGTTAGGTCGTCATCACCCCCAACTTGAGGGCGTGCTTGGCTGTATCAGCAGCATCCATGTGCTACGTATCGGGCTAAGTGACAATCCGCTGCTGCTTGATCTGTTACAGCGCGTGAAGCAGATCGTTCAGGACGCTATGACCTATCAAGACATCCCCTATGAACCGCTGGCCCGGCTAGCTGGTGTGCAGAAAAAGCGTGAACGTCCGCTCTTTCGGGTGCTTATCAGTTATTTGACCCATTCACCCAGGAACCAGTTACAACTTCCCGGTTTGCAAGTGACTGTTCAGGAATTAGACGAAGTAAACATGCAACCGGATCTTCTCCTGGTCATCTGGGAAGAACCTGGTGCAACCGGATCCTATTTACGCGGCTGGTGGCAATTCAAGCAGGCCATCTTTGGTCCAGAAGCAATGACGCAGTTTGCCGCCGACTTTCAGACGCTCTTAGCGGCCATTGCCACAGAACCTGAGCGAACGTGCCAGGCATTGCTGGCTCAGTTGAACCGTGGAGATCAAGAGGATACAAGAAAGGGTGCTACACATCGGTATGAATAAGCCCGCACAATCTGCATCGGCATTCTGGCAAGCCGTGCGAGCCAACCACACATTGCAACGCCAGGCCCTGCCCATCCAATTTGCCCCCCGTGATGGACGACCGTTGCCCCTGGCGACCGGCCAGGAACGCTTATGGTTCGTCGATCAGCTGCACTCACAGAGTACCGCCCATAACCTGCGTGCCATCATGCGGCTGCAAGGACCGCTGCATGTCGCTGCGCTCGAACAGTCGGTGCAAGCGATTGTACATCGCCATGAGATATTGCGCACCCATTTTGTCGCCATCGATGGCAAGCCCATGGGCATCATCAACCCATCACTGAAGCTGCCGCTGCCCGTGGTTGACCTGAGCACCCGCACACCAGCAGAGCAAGAGCACGAGGTACAGCAGCGAGCCAGAGCAGCAGCACAGGCTCCCTTCGACCTCGGCCAGGTGCCATTGCTGCGCATGGTGCTGCTGCGCATGGCCGACGATGACCATATCCTGTTGCGCACAACCCACCATAGCATTACCGACCGCTGGTCCGATAGTGTTTTTCTGCATGAATTGGCAACGCTCTACCGTGCAGCGATCGAGGCAAGCCCCGCCGGGTTGGCCGACCTGCCATTCCAGTACGCCGATTTTGCCTGGTCGCAACGGACGTGGTTACAAGGTGATGCCTGGCAAACAAAGGTGACCTACTGGCAACAACAACTGGCCGGTCCGCTCAGCCCGATCATCCTGCCAACCGACAGCACGCCTGCCGCAGAGACGAGCTACCAGGGCTATACCCGCTACCTCACGCTCGCCCCAGCGCTCACCGAAGCACTCAAGGCATTGAGCCATCGAGAAGGCGTATCGCTCTTTGCGACCTTGCTAGCAACCTTCAAAACCGTGCTCTATCGCTATACCGATCAGACCGATATGGTGATCTGCTGCCCCATCGCCGGTCGTAGCCGCGTGGATGTTCGCAAGCTAATCGGCTACTTTACCAATCTTGTGTTAATCCGCACCACCATGCAGGGTGGCCTGCCTTTTCGTGAATTGCTGCACCAGGTCGGTAGCACTGTAGCAACCGCATTGGAACATCAGGACCTGCCCCTGCAACATCTGGTCGATACCTTACAGATACCCAGCACGATCCTGTCACGCGTCCTGTTTACGCTCCAGAACGTTCCGCCCATGCCCACTCACATGGCCGATATCCAGCTGACCCCAATCGATATGGAAGAGGGTATCTCCAATTTTGATCTCTCCCTATCGGTCAAGGAACTCGACGGTCAGTTGATCGCGGTGCTCCGTGCCAAAACCAGCCTGTTTCGTGAAGCAACCATGATGACGTTGCTCGAACGCTACCAACTGTTCCTCGAACAGTTGGTAGCAACACCTGACTTACCCATAGACCAGCTCCCACACTATCAGCTATCATCTGCGCAACCGTTGGCCGGCGCAGCCAGTAGGCCGCCCTATGTTGCTCCCACCAGTGAACTTGAGCAGACCATCGCTCGCATCTGGCAGCGCGTACTCCAGATAGACCAAATCGGTATACACGACAACTTTTTCGACTTAGGCGGTCGCTCCTTAGCCATGATGCAAGTGTGCAGTGAACTGGCAGCGACCATACCAGGCATCCATGTTGTTGATCTCTCGCGCCAGTTCACTATTAGCGACATGGCCTGTTATCTCAATCAGAGCCGCCAGCCGGAATCGATGGACCGGCAAGCCCTTGATGCTATCACCCGGCGGCAAAAAGAAGCGATGAAACGACGTCAAGAACGTGCAAGACAAAGGAGCAAGGGATAATGGATAATCACACCAATCTCGATATGCAGGAAGTATCAGAAGCGATTGCCGTTGTAGGCATGTCTGGACGCTTTCCAGGTGCGCGTAATATAGACGAATTTTGGCAAAATTTGTGCAATGGTGTCAGTTCAATTGTCTTTTTCAGTGGCGAGGAGGCCATTGCTTCAGGGCTTGATCCAGCATTTGTCGATAATCCCAACTTTATCCGTGCCTATGGTGTCCTTGATGATATTGAGTTGTTCGATCCAGCATTTTTTAACATGAGTCCACGAGAAGCGCGTGTGCTTGATCCGCAACACCGTCTCTTCCTTGAATGCAGCTGGGAAGCGTTGGAACATGCTGGCTATGATTCAGAGCGTTACCCTGGCCGCATTGGCGTTTTTGCCGGTGCTGGTATGAGCACCTATCTGCTGCGAAGTTTGCTGCCCAGTGGTATCTTCAATTTCGTTACCGCAGAGCGCCTGGAAATGGCTATCTCGAACCAGAAAGACCTCATGCCCATGCGGGTTTCGTATGAGTTAAACCTGACCGGGCCAAGCATCAATATTAGCACCACCTGTTCAACCTCGCTGGTTGCCGTTCACCTGTCGTGTCAAAGCCTGCTTACCTATGAATGTGATATGATCCTGTGTGGTGGCTCTTTCGTTCGCGTTCCGCAGAAAGAGGGCTATCTCTACCAGGAAGGTACGGTCTACTCACACGACGGCTATATCCACGCATTTGATGCGCAGGCAAGGGGTATCGTTATTGGCAGTGGTGTGGGCGTGGTGCTCTTAAAGCGGTTGGAAGATGCACTGGCGGATAGAGACCAGATTTATGCGGTCATTCGGGGATCAGCAGTGAACAACGATGGCGCTACCAAACTGGGCTATACCGCACCAAGCGCCGATGGGCAGGCGGCTGCGACGGCTCAGGCCATTTCTCTGGCTGGCATTCCTTCCGACACGATTACGTATGTCGAAGCGCATGGCACCGGCACTGCGCTGGGCGACCCGATTGAGTTCGCTTCGTTGCAGAAGGCTTTCCGCGCGACTGCGGCTGATCCTGAGCAGCAGGCCAGACAGTTCTGTGCGATTGGCTCGGTCAAGACCAACCTTGGGCATACCAACCATGCCGCTGGGATCACTGGCCTCATCAAAACGATCCTCGCGCTGCATCACAAAGTCATTCCCCCAAGCCTGAACTTTGAAACCCCCAACCCCAAATTGGATTTTGCCAATAGCCCTTTCTTTGTCAACACCCAGCTCCGCGAATGGCACGCCAATGGCATCCCTCGCCGAGCGTTGAATAACTCTTTTGGGATTGGCGGCACGAATGCCCATGTTGTCACGGAAGAAGCCCCCGAACCCCAACCATCAGGGCCGGCACGCCCCTGGCAACTCTTACTGCTCTCCGCAAAGACGCCTTCGGCACTCGATACGATGACTGCCAATCTGGCACAACACCTCGCCCAGCATCCCGATCTCAATCTGGCCGATGTCAGTTACACCCTGCACGTCGGTCGGCGGGCAATGCCCTATCGCCGCATGCTGGTCTCGCACGACATCACCGATGCGGTAGCCATGCTCGCACCATGCGATCCCAAACGTGTACAGAGCGAGGTGTCATCCAGGGAAGCACCGTCCGTCGTCTTTCTCTTCTCCGGACAGGGTGCGCAATATACCAATATGGGCCGCGACCTGTATACCACCGAACCTGTCTTCCGCCAGCAGGTAGACAGCTGTGCCGAGATGCTCAAGCCCTATCTGGGGCGTGATCTGCGTGATCTGCTCTACCCTGACGCCGATAAAACAGCAGAAGCAAACCACCTCTTGCAGCAAACGGCGTTCACCCAGCCCGCCCTGTTTGTGATTGAATATGCCCTAGCACAGCTCTGGATCAGCTGGGGTATCCAACCACAGGCAATGGTCGGCCATAGCATTGGCGAATATGTCGCTGCCTGTCTGGCGGGTGTCTTTTCGCTGGATGTTGCGCTCAAGCTCGTTGCAGCACGCGGTCAGCTGATGCAAGAGATGCCCCCAGGGGCCATGCTTGCAGTGGAGTTGACCCCGCCCAAATTGCAACCCCTGCTGACGGATGGGCTATCGCTGGCCGTCGTCAATAGTCCCGCGATGTGTGTAGCGGCCGGCGACTTCGCCGTCATTGATAGCTTACAGCAACAACTCATTGCACAGGGTGTTACGTGCAGTCGGCTGCATACCTCGCATGCCTTTCACTCGGCAATGATGGACCCGATTGTTGAGCCTTTTGTGCAGTGTGTCGCTGAACATGAACTGCATCCACCCCAGCTGCCCTATCTATCAAATGTGACCGGCACATGGATAACCGCCGAAGAGGCGACCGATCCCGCCTACTGGGGGCGACATCTGCGTCAGACCGTGCTATTTGCCGACAATGTGCAGCATCTGGTCCAAAACACGGCACACATCTTGCTTGAGGTTGGTCCAGGACGTACTCTGAGCAGCCTCGTCAAACAACACCCCATGTCAGTGCGTGAGCAGGTGGTGCTCACCTCCGTGCGTCATCCCAAAGAGGAGCAATCGGATGCCGCATTTCTGCTGACAACCCTCGGCAAGCTCTGGTTGCACGGTGTACACATTGATTGGTCGGCCTTCTGGCAACACGAACAACGATCACGTGTTGCTTTGCCAACCTATCCTTTTGAGCGCAAATACTATTGGATTGCGCCACCACTCCATCAGCAGCAAGCACCAGTTGGTGATTCCACAGCCATGCTTGCAGCACTTGATCAAGAGAGCGAGGCTCCCGATGTATCAGGATCGAGCAACACGACAGCTGTGTCGATGACACCAACCGAGCAAGCAATTGCTCGTATCTGGCAGGAAGTTCTCTTTATTGAGAACATCGGCATACACGAAGATTTCTTTGATCTCGGTGGAAGCTCGCTCATTGCTATTGCGCTGGCAGCTCGCATCAGCGAACGCTTTCAGATGAGCGAACTGGGTGCTCAAACGTTATTGAATGCGCCGACCATCGCCGAACTTGCCAAAATCATTGATGCTGCCGCGCCGACTGCACAGCACCAGCCAGCAGCGCCAGGATCACTCACCCTGCCACCATCACTGGTCAGGCTGAAACAGGGCAATCCGAAGGTATCGCCCCTGTTTCTGGTCCATCCCATCGAAGGCCATGTCTTCGTCTATCGTACACTCGCCCAGATCTTACAGACTGAACGACCGATCTATGCGTTCCAGGCACCGGGCATTGATCAGAAAGACGTCGTGTTTACCGACATCAAAGACATAGCTGCACACTATATCGCAGCACTCCGCACGCTGCAACCCCAGGGTCCTTATATGCTTGGTGGGTTCTCGTTTGGTGGTATGGTAGCCTTTGAAATGGCCCAACAGCTGCAAGCCCAGCAACAGGCGGTCGATCTGCTCTTCCTGATCGACACACCGTCGATCAACAATCCACTGTTCTCGTTGGATGATGATGCCGCCATACTCTCGTTCCTCAGCGCCAGTCTGTTTCAGCTCAATGAGCATAGACTGTCACCTGAAGAGCTCCGCGGCCTGCCATTTGAGCAGCAAGTAGCAGCACTCATGGCACGAATCGAGCAAAGTACACACGCTGCACTGCCCCTGACGCCTGATCAGATTCACACCATTGTTCAGGTGGTGAAATCGAACCATCAGGCAATCACACGCTATGCGCCGCAGCGTTATAACGGTCAAATGGTTGTGTTTCAGGCAATGGATCCCTGTCAGATTACCTCGTACTGGCTCAACCTGGCTGAACAGGGTGGCTACCTTATCACCATTCCGGGCAACCATTTTACCCTGAACCAGCAACCCGCGGTACAGACCATTGCCAGCCGTCTGGAAATGAGCCTGAGGCAGATTGAACAAGGCATCTGGTAGTTGATCAGGGAGGCATCGATGGAACCGATACATGCATCACATCCGGCAGATCAGGGCAGTTCGCCCCAGGAAACGATCCTGCAACTGCTTCAGGGGTTTGCGGTCACACAAGCTCTTTATGTTGCGACCAAGCTGGGGATTGCTGACCACTTGCAACATGGTCCACAATCTTGCACTAGCCTGGCCGAGCAGACCGGTACCAATGCCGATGCATTGTGTCGCCTCCTGCGTGCGCTCGCAAGCATGGGTATTTTTACCGAAACAGCACCAGCGGTGTTTGATCTGACACCGCTGGCGTTGTGTCTCCAAACAGATAGCCCGCAGTCACTGCGCAATTTCATTCTCTTCCGTACTGAACAGGATTATGTGTACTGGCAACACGCACTCTACACCATTCGTACCGGTGAGAGTGCGTTTGAACATACCTTCGGGGTGGAGCGGTTTGCCTATTTCCAACAGCACCCGGAGATCAAAGACCATTTTCATCGCGGTATGGGCGAGGTTAGTGTGTTGAACGATACGGCTCTGATCGCAGCCTATGATTTTACGGGCATGCAAACGGTGATCGATATTGGTGGCAGCCATGGAACGCGATTGGCTACCCTCCTGGAACATTACCCGACACTCAGGGGTATCTTATTTGAGCAAGCCACAACGCTGGAACAGGCACAAAAAAGCTTGAGGGCCGGTGGTGTGCTTGATCGCTGTGATCTCGTCGCTGGTGACTGGTTTACTTCCATTCCCACTGGTGGCGACGCCTATCTACTCAGCATTCTGCATCGCTGGAACGACGCCAGATGTCTCACGCTGCTGACCAACTGCCATCAGGCAATGTCCCCCACTGCCCGCTTGCTCATTCTTGAACGGGTGATTACGCCAACGACACCCTGGCGCATCCATCTCGCTGATCTCAATATGCTGCTCAGCTCATCGGGCCAGATACGTACAGATAGTGCCTTTCAAGAACTGCTGACCAGAGCCGGTTTCACCCTTACCCGGATCATCCCGACCGATTCGGCCATCAGCATCATCGAGGCAACACCACGCTAACGACAGGCATACCCACAACCAAGCAACACTACACCGCTTGACAGAGCACACACGCTGTGGTATCATAGCTTTTGTTCGCCAGAGACGGACTTTCGTCTTGGTGTGCGTTCAAACCATCCTGTATCTATAGGCCGGACGCATCTGTGTCCCCTCGCTGTCTCGTTTACAGATACAGACACACCGTTTCGTAAACAAACGCCTGTCGGGGCGTGGCGCAGACTGGTAGCGCACCGCGTTTGGGACGCGGGGGTCGTGGGTTCAAATCCCTCCGCCCCGACCATTTTTTTGCTCTTCGATTGCTGCCCGCTGGAACAAACACATGTGATACCCATGGCTTTCGCTTGACAGACTTAAATTGCACATATGCGTGGATTACGCAGCTCGGCTGGCAAATAGTCGCGAAACACATCAGCTCGCACCTGATACAGCGTTTTTCCCAGTTCTATCGCTTTCACTTTCAATGAAAGCCATGCATGATAACAACAGGCCAG
>JAAURD010000008.1 GCA_012034075.1 Chloroflexaceae bacterium
TCTGGGGGCCGATAGGCTGGCAGCACAGGGCGCGACTGGCTGGCTTTTCCCAAAGATAGCCAGGCAGCCGATGGCTGTCAGTTTTTCGCCGAAACCGAGTTTGCAGTCTGTGGTGATGTGTTGACCCAATGGCAGACCCATGGCCTCGATATCACTGGTGATGGCACATCAGCCAGCAGGAGAGCCTGGCCCTGTTTGGCTTGCCTATCAGTCCGTTGCAAGAGGAGACCATCGACGGTCAGACGTTGCAGGTCCAATGGTTTGAACGGGCCCGTTTTGAACAGCACCCAGAACTCGAACCACCATTTCAGGTGCTGCTGGGTTTGTTAGGCCGTGAACAGCTCATGTCGTCCGACAGCTTACACACACCGGTGATTTTTATTCCTGGTGTGGGCGGCACGTTTCTCTTTCGTGGCGATGAAGACACCCAGGAGACGCTGGTCTGGCTCGACCCGATCAAAGCACTTGATCCCCGTGACCCGGATGATCTCTTTCTCGATCCGCTCTGCCTGTATGACGATGGGCAGCCCTGCAACCCAGGTGAGACGATCCGTGCAGCGAGCGTGATCGGCTGGTTTGATCTTGGGGCCGAAAACAGCTGGGAACAACGCTTGATTGAAGAGACAATTGGCTCGTATAGCAATGCCGGTTGGGATGTGTATGGTTCGTTTATTGCCTTTTGCAAGAACAGGGCTATGTCCAGGACCGCGATCTGTTCTTGTTTGCCTACGACTGGCGCCGTGACCTTGACTGGATCAGTGCCGCTGAAGCCAACGAGCACTCCCTGGCAACATTGATAGAACAGGTACGGGAGCAAACTGGGGCAGCACAGGTGGTGCTGATCGGCCATAGTATGGGCGGGTTGGTGGCCCAGCGGTATATAGATAGTGGTACCAATGCCGAGCATGTTGCGACCCTGATTACGATTGGGACGCCATGGCTTGGGGCGGTTTCGGCGATGCAGGCGTTGTGGTTTGGTTCGGATTTTGGGATGTGTTTTTTTGAGCAGTGTATTCTCAATCCAGCGAAAGCACGGACATTAGCCCGCCACTTTCCGAGTATCTACACGCTGCTGCCAACCGCTACATACTATGAATACTATCATGGCGCTGATGGGCGCCATCCCCGGCCATTCCGTGGCGTCAATGAACAGGGACGGTTTGACCCGCAAGGTGAGCCGTTGAGCTTTGCAGCATGGTATAACGTGATGGCGAACCACCCCGGTATGAGCCGGTTGCTCTATGATCAGGTGCTGGCAATTCAGCAGCAGACACGGGTTGCTCCGGGCGTAGCGTATCATCATCTGGTCGGTTTTACTGATACGCCCACCACCCCTGGCATCCTCCAGGTAGTGCCGTTGGACCCTGCGGTGGCTGCCTGTACCGGTGAATCCTGCCCGATGTATGATGAAGCAATGGCTGATGATACCATCACGTCTATCGATGGCGATGGCGTCGTCCCGATTGGTAGCGCAGTGCGCTGTGTCTGGCAAGGGCAGCCGATACCCGAGAGCCATGTGTATCAGTTTCAGGGGACAGACGATCAGGCCGGTCACCTGAAGATGTTGAATAACCCACAGGCTCGCCAGACGATACTCGCTCTTTTGCACGGCAACACCGTTGCGGGGAACCTGTGTGCGGCCACTCCTTGATACGAATGAGTTATGCTGATAGTGTGAACGGATACCTGTTTGAGGAGTAACGATGATGAACTGTCCCAACTGCCAGAAAATGCTTGAAGCGAATACCCGGTTCTGCCCCTACTGCGGCCAGGAACAGCCACAGACTCGCCACACACCATCACGCTTGCTGCTGGTCATAGCCATTATCGGTGCAGGCTTGCTCGGTGGTGGTGGGGTAGCAGCGTTTTTTCTGCTGTCCAATGGCACTGAGGAGTCTGGGGTGGTGGGTGGGCAAACCACACAGCGACCAGCCGCAACAACGGTGCAGTCATTGACAGAGTCGCCATCGGATGAACCAGACCTGGCAGAGACAGCTGCGGCGCTTGAAGCCACGATGGAAGCCGATTCAGCGTCAGTAGCGCAACGTGATGAGCCAGACCTGGAAGGGACGGCTGCGGCGCTTGAAGCAACGATAGCGGCTCAGTCAGCCAGGGTCACGGTGGTTGCCCGCCAAACCGAAAATGAAGCGGTTGAAGCGACCATTGCCGCACGTTCAAGTGATGCGACCGCACTCGCGTTAGAAACCGAAAACCGTGCTGCTGAAGCAAACCGCACTGGCACGTTCGCTAGAGGCGACGGAGATTGCGCCGGAAGCAGTGACCGCGGCGCCACTTGCTGCTCGTGTACCTGCTCAGTCGCAATCGGTACCAAACTATCGAACGATTCGTACTTACGATGGTTTTATTACAGTGCGCAGCCAACCGACCACCGCAAGTCAGGAGAGAATACGGTTGTCGCCTGGAACACAGCTCTATTGCAGCTATCGTGAGACCGGTCAGTGGCTCGGTGATGCGTATGAAGAGGCCGATGGAACCTGGATTGATGCCTCCGATCAGTGGCTCTATTGCCCTGATTACGGGGGTTATATCTTTGCCGAGTTGCTGAAACCGTTGTGATCCGATACGAGAGTACCTGTGCTGAGAACAGAGTCATCCTGTTCCCAGCACAGATCCCGCCGAGGCCTATCTGGGTTTTTGGCGTCTTCGCGGTGGTGGGCTATCACCACCCGAAGGGGTTTGTTCCAGTGCTACCAGGCGTTGCATGATGCTCGCGACCTGTTGTTCCAGATGGATAATCTGTTGTTCAAGGGCCGAACCATGCTGTTCAAAACGGGCCTGTTGATGTTCCAGACGGGTGGTTTGATCGCACAACAGGCTGATGTGTTGCAAGGTATGGCCGACTGCCTGGTCAACACCCAGGGATTCACTCCGCCACATACGGAGAAGTTCATGGACGGGATACGTACTCATTAGCAAACGCTCCTTCTGTTGCTGTTCCAAAAAGACAAAATGATGGTTTTGGTGATGGATAAGCGACGGGCAATGATCGAAGGAGTATGGTATAATCAATCAGTGTTTTTAGTGCATTGACCCGTTAGGCACCCCCTCGCCGATTGCATGGTGCAGTCGTATGAGGTTGGGTGTCCCCTTGATTCCTTCACGAAAGTGAAGTACGTTTCACCGTTGCTTAGTATACCGCATTTTTTGAGAACTGTCAATGACTCGACCGAAATTGGTCAATCGATTTGGTGAGAAGCTCCGTGGGCTGCGTCATGTGTACGGTCTGACGCTGGAGGATCTCAGCGAGCAACTGGGTATTGCCAGTGGTTACCTCAGTATGATCGAGACAGGCCAGCGTGAGCCACGCATATCGATCGCACTGCATGTCGCCCAACTCTTCCGCGTCTCTACCGATATGTTGCTCGATGACAGCCGTGATTTGCGCATCCCGCTCACCGTGAAGGCTGCCTCGGCATTACAAGAACGTAGCTACAAACTGTATAATTTTCCGGGTGATGATATTCGGGTTTGGGTGCAACAGCTAAAGGTCCAGCGTTTTGGTCAGAAGATGCGTGCATTGCGCGAATTTCACGGTTTGAGCCTCGCCGAAGTTGCCAATGTGCTTGGGTATGCCGGGTCACAGCAGGTCTCGCACATTGAAGTGATGCGGCGCAAACCATCGGCCGAGGTTATTCTCAAAATCGCGCGTCTGTTCAACGTTTCGGCCGATATGTTGCTCGATGATGAGCAGGAACTTGCCCTGCCGGTCGACACAGAGGACAATGCAGATGCGTGAACCTAAGGTGCGTTCACGATATTGAACCCACCCTATGGTTCGTCCTCCCCTCTTTTTTTGATCTTGACAAATACGACTGATAAAGTTAACATTCTAACGGTGTTACTTTATGGTATTGAAGGTGCAATATGGAGGGATAACGTTCATCATGAGTGATAGTGATGTGAACGTAGTAACCGTCGGTGGCTGGACCAGAACGAAACTGACAGAACTCAATCGGCAGTTTCTGGCCGAGACGCCAGAGGCATTGCTGGATTGGACAGCGGTAACGTTTGGGCAGGATGTGGTATTGACCTGTAGTTTTGGTGGGCCAGCAGGCATGGTGTTATTAGATATGCTGGCACGTCTGGAACGGCGTATTGCGGTGGTCTTTCTGGATACCGATTTGCTCTTTCCGGAGACTATGCCCTGGCGGAAGCAGCAGCACAGCGCTATGGTATCCAGATTCAGCGACATCGACCGGCTTTGACGTTGGAAGAGCAGGAACGACGAGAGGGGCCGGAGTTATATCGATCGCATCCTGATCGGTGCTGTGGCATTCGCAAGGTACAACCAATGGTCGATGTGTTGCAACCATATAGTGCCTGGATCAGCGGTATCCGACGTGATCAGTCATCGCAACGTGCTACCGCAGAACTGTTACAATGGAGCGAGCGGTATCAACTGGTCAAAATCTGTCCCCTGGCATTCTGGAGTGAGCGAGATGTCTGGCGCTATATCAACAAATATGATGTGCCGTACAACCCGTTGCTGGATCAGGGCTACCCGAGCCTTGGATGCACCCCATGTACACATCCAGCCAGTCAGGATACACCCCGGGCGGGTCGTTGGGTCGGTTTCACCAAAACCGAATGTGGTATTCATCTGTAGAAAGAACGTGTCGTAGAGGCACAGCGTTAAGGAGATAGGAATGACTCGTGAGTTGCAGCCGGATGCAGGGGCACCGGCCGGGCTATCGAAGGTGGAACAATTGAAGCGGGCCAGCGAGGGCCTGGGTGGCATGTTGATCGATGAGATACAGGATCTATCAACCGATCACATCTCGGAAGAAGCGTATCAATTGCTCAAATTTCATGGCAGTTACCAGCAAGATGATCGTGATCAGCGCAAGGAACGCAAGCAACAGCAACGTGATCGCGCGTGGCAATTTATGGTCCGCACCAAGTGCCCCGGTGGCCGTATGACCGCCGAGCAGTATCTTGTGGCAGATGAACTGGCGGATACGTATGGGAATCACACGTTGCGGGTGACAACGCGACAGGGATTGCAGTTCCACGGTATTGGCAAAGCCCAGCTCAAACCACTGATCCGCGCATTGAACGAACGTCTGGTGACGACCTATGGGGCGTGTGGTGATGTATCGCGAAATACCATGACCTGCCCGGTGGCCGATTTGCTGCCCGGTTATGGTTTGCAGCAAGCAAATGGTCAGCACACTGGCTTTGATTACCAGGCCCTGGCAAAACAGGTGAGTGATCGGTTATTGCCCGACTCAACCGCGTATTATGAACTCTGGCTCGATGGGGAGCAAATTCTGGCTGATGGAACGCATGTACGTGTACAGGCCAGTCGCAACGAGTCATTCTATGGCCCACAGTATCTTCCACGCAAGCATAAAATTGCCATAGGAATGCCGCATGATAATTGTGTCGATCTCTTTACCCATGATTTAGCTCTGGAAACCGTGATTGATGATCAGGGTGTCCTGCAGGGGTTTAATCTGGTGGCCGGGGGTGGTCTGGGGTTTACCAATAATAAACCAGAAACATTTGCCCGACTGGGTGACCGAATTGGTTTTTTGCCGCCCGATCAGGCACTGGTGGTGCTCGAAACAGCGACGGCGATCTATCGTGATGTTGGCGACCGGTCGAATCGAAGGCATGCACGATTGAAGTATGTGCTCGCGGATCGCGGTGTCGCATGGTTTCAAGCGGAAATGGCACGCCGTCTGGGGTCGCCATTACAGCCACCGGCCGAGGTTTCGGCCTATGCAGTGGAGGACCATCTGGGCTGGCAACAACAGGGAGATGGCCGATGGATGGTCGGTATCTGGGTAGAACATGGCCGGATCAAAGATCATGAACAGCACTTGCTTAAGAGCGGTCTTCGTGCTATTGTTGATCAGGTGCGCCCAGAAGTACGGCTCACAGCGCACCAGAATCTGGTGCTGACCCATATTGATGACACAGACCGACCGCAGGTTGAGGTGATGATTGCCCGTTATGGCTTGTCTACTGGTGAGCCGAGCCTGAGTATGTTACGACGTTATGCGATGGCATGCCCAGCACTTCCTACATGTGGGTTAGCTGTAGCAGAAAGTGAACGATTTTTGCCGGATGTGGTGAGCCAGTTAGAAGCGCTAGGTCATGGCGATGATCGCGTCTGGATACGCATGAGTGGCTGTCCCAATTCATGCTCTCGACCAACCACCGCCGAAATTGGGATCATCGGTCGTAGCCTGGACCTGTATAATATCTATGTTGGTGGAAGTTTTGCAGGAACACGGCTGGCACAGATCTACCAGACCGATGTTCGCGGACAGGACCTGGCGCCGCTGTTATCAGCTTGGTTTAAACGCTGGAAACAGGAACAGATAGGCGACGAGTCATTTGGCGATTGGTCCTATCGTGTGTTACTATCCGCCAGGGAATAGTATTCTATGGTCTTTCAGAAGGGAGTATGTGTGCATGTCTTATGATTTGACCCCGGGTATCCTGATTCCTCCATATGGAGGAAAACTAGTCAATCTTGTTGTATCCGAAGATGAACGTGAAGCTTTGCTTGAACAGGCCAGTCGTGCAACGTCAATCCAAATTTCGGCACGTTCATTGTGCGATCTGGAACTGCTGGCGACCGGTGCCTTTTCACCGCTCGACCGTTTTATGGGCAAAGCCGATTATGAACGGGTGCTTGAAGAGATGCGTTTAAGCGATGGAACGCTCTTTCCGTTGCCATTGACCTTGACCGTCGATGAAGCGGCGCTTGCGGATGCTGGTGACTGGCTGGTATTGCGTGATGCACGCAATAATGTCATCGCCCTGATGCAACTGGAAGAGGTTTTTCCATGGGATCGGGATCGGGAAGCACGTCTGGCCCTGGGGACAACTGATTCGCGCCATCCCCTGGTTTCAGAGATGGCACGCTGGGGCAACGTGTGTGTCTCTGGGGCTATCAAGGTCATAAACCTGCCTCGGTATGCCGATTTTGTCGAACTCCGGCGAACCCCGGCCCAAGTACGACAGCTGCTCAATGGCATGGGTTCGGAAAATGTCGTTGCCTTTCAGACCCGCAATCCACTGCATCGCATTCACGAAGAGCTGACGAAACGCGCTGCCGCCGAAGTTGGTGGAAGCCTGCTGATCCATCCAGTCGTGGGCATGACCAAACCAGGTGACGTCGATCACTATACACGAGTGCGCATCTATCGGTCACTGGTAGAACATTACTACGATCAACAGCACACCGTGCTGAGTTTGCTGCCGCTGGCGATGCGCATGGCCGGCCCGCGTGAAGCGCTCTGGCATGCGCTTATTCGACGCAACCATGGAGCGAACCACTTTATTATTGGTCGTGACCATGCCGGGCCAGGCAAAGATAGTACGGGCAAACCGTTTTATGGCCCCTATGACGCGCAAGACCTACTGGGTCAGTATGCCGATGAGCTTGGCGTCAAGCCCGTGCCGTTTAAGGAACTGCTGTACCTCGAGGATCAAGGCGAATATGTTGAAGCGAGCCAGGTACCAGCAGGAGCACGCATTGCCTCGATCTCGGGCACCCAAGTACGTGAAGATTATCTGGCCAAGGGCAAGCTCTTGCCCGAATGGTTTACCCGCAAAGAAACCGCCGAGATCCTAGCCGAGATGTATCCTCCACGCCACCGTCAGGGCCTGTGCATCTGGTTTACGGGCCTGAGCGGCTCAGGAAAATCGACCATAGCCGAAGTGTTGACCGCGCTTTTATTAGAGCGTGGGCGACAGCTCACCATTCTTGATGGCGATGTCGTACGGACCCATCTCTCCAAAGGGCTTGGGTTTAGCAAAGAAGACCGTGATGCCAATATTTTGCGCATTGGTTTTGTGTCCGGTGAAATCGTGCGTCATCACGGAACCGTTATCTGCGCCGCGATCAGTCCCTATCGATCAACGCGTGATGAAGTACGAAAAATGGTTGGTGATGAACAATTTATCGAAGTCTTTGTTGATACACCGTTGAATGTATGTGAGCAGCGTGACGTGAAGGGGATGTACGCTCGAGCACGGCGCGGCGAAATCAAAGGTTTTACGGGAATTGACGACCCATACGAGGCGCCACTCAATCCAGAGATAAGACTTGTTACGACAGACGTATCACCAGAAGACAATGCCCGCCAGATTATTGCCTATCTGGAACAGCATGGTTTTTGCAAAGTGGTGACAACGCGTAAAATAGTGAGAAGATATACATTGAGGAACATCAGTGCTCACTTGTATAGCTGATTTCTGAAAAAAACAGGGGAAAGGTAGCGCTTTCCCCTGTCTGTGCTTTTCGATGATACCAGAATAAATTGAGAAGGTGTCTTTATAAAAGAACTATTCTGCCTATCAATAAGGCTACCTGATAGAGCAGTATGAAAGTGAAACAGATGGATATTATTTCGGAACGATCTCTGCCTAAAACGGTTCAATCACGACGAGTCAGGTTCTGGCGTCGGGCACGGAAGCTGGCCCGACTTGACCGTCTCCTCTTAATGTCGATAGGGTTGTTCGTTTTTGTCCTGGCACTCCAGTTTTTAAAGCAGGGTACCGCAGTGTATGGTCAGCAGATGATCCAATGGTTTAGTATCACCAATGCGACCAGTACACTTGGGTTTGGCTGGTTGCTCGCCTATGTTTTTCTGAGTGGCTCACCGGTTGCCGCTGTCGCTATCTCCTTCTTTGCATCGGGCACACTCACCGACTTACAAACGTTCACAATGATCACCGGATCGCGCCTGGGAGCATCGATGGTCGTGCTCCTGGTTGGTTTTGTGTACTATCTGCGTGGGTATCGTCAAAAGTCAAGCATTGCAATTGGTATTCTGGCACTCCTCACAACTGCTGCCATCTATGTCCCCGCGCTGATACCAGGGTACTGGATGCTGACATCAGGCATCTTATCACCGTGGCAAGTCAGTGCATCGCAGCCGCTTGACTCCTGGCTTGATGGCTTGATTACGCCGATCATTGATACCTTAGGTTTGTGGTTGCCCGGCTGGGCATTTCTGGTTGGTGGAGTGGGGGCTTTGCTGTTTAGTTTTAGCCTCTTCGACCGTGCCCTGCCCGAGATTGATCCGAGTCAAAATACCTCGCTGATTACTCAGCGTCTGATTTACAATCCTCTGGCCATGTTTTGCTTTGGCGCTCTCTTAACCTCAATCACACTTTCCGTATCGGTCTCTCTTTCGCTGCTGGTGCCGCTTTCAGTGAAAGGGCTCATTCGCCCCAAGCATATTGTGCCGTATATCATGGGCGCCAATATTACAACATTTATTGATACACTGGTGGCCGCACTGGTGGTGGGTGGAACAACTGCGTTTACGATTGTACTGGTGGAAGTGGTCAGTGTAACGCTGCTCTCACTCTTTGTGCTGTTGTTCTGTTATCGCCCCTTTGAAAAGGTGCTGCTATGTACACAGGAACTCATTCTGCAGAGTCGGAAGACGTTACTGCTCTTTCTGGGCGTCATGTTGCTTATTCCGCTGGTGCTTTTGATGGTGTAGGGCGGGTAGCGTCAGACCACTCGCCCTTGACGGTACTATTTAGCGGGTTCGGATGATGGTGCGACGAAACCGTTCGGCGGTGGTGTGGGCTGCATCGAGGTAAGCCCGATATGTTGCATCGTGCCCCAAGGCAAGAGGAGTTGCCACCACCAGCAGTGGGAGCGCAATAACCCACAGGAGCGGAAACAGGACGACGGCGAGCCAGCCTGTTACCAATGAGCCACCAATCAAGCTATTGGCAAGGCTCGTGCGTTGGCGCTTCGCTTCACGGATATTGGCCCATAGCAGGATAATACCAGCAGCGAGCGCCACGTGCGGCATCAATCCGGCGGTCAGAACATTCATTGCCAGTGAGAGCATGAGTAGCACGGTAATGACCACAGCCACCGCTGCTGCTAGATACAGATAGGTCGATTTGATCCGAAATCCACCAATCAATATGTCTGAACGGTTGCCCGTTCCATAACGATTGCTATTATTCACGGTTTTTTCTCCTTTTCCCCTCGGTAAACAGTGCTCAACGATAGGGCGTTGTTTAGCCCGGTGCAAATAGGACGACCCGCCTTTGAGCAGTGTTGCAGAAGCGCAATCTGGGTTAATCGTCAAACACCGCCTTCACGCGAAACATACCCTCAGCATGATCAGGTGACTGGGCCAGTACCTCGTTGCGTGGAAGCGATGGTAACACCGTGTCCTCACGCATCACGCTCGATAACCCAGTGACTTGAGCAGTCGGTGGTACATCGCTCACATCTACTTCGTTCAGTAGAGCAATATAATCTAAAATAGCCGATAACTGCTCGCGCATTCGTTCCATCTCATCGGCTGAAAGACGCATACGAGCAAGTCGGGTCATGTGTTCTACTTCGTTCAGAGTCAATTCCATGGGGTACCTCTCTTTTGGATGTTCCTGGTTTTTCCGGTTATGCCATTGCCGCGCTTTTCACTAAGCGCAAATTGGTGCCCCCACCAAGCGCATGGGCCAGATTAAGCGCCATGGTCAACAGATCCACAACCGCAGCATATGTCTGGGGGAGAGTGGTATCACGCCAGCGCACACACAATTCATCATAGCCCTGGTCACGCAAGCAATAGGTCACACGATAGCGCTCATTCACATATTCTTCAACCAGGACACCATCGTTGTTTGCGCCATTAAAATGGGTATGCGTCAATTGAGAATCGAAGGCACGCAGGAGTTTACCCACATTGAGAAGAGCATGACTCTGTAATAACTCAATGCGTGCTTCACGTGTTTCCCAGCCACTATCGTCTGGCTGGTTGCTGCTGTTCTGGCGTTTTGCTGATACAAAGAGGGTATATTCCTGAGGGTCACCGCTCTCGGTACGAATACCTGCCATACCTGTGCCTCCTCTTGTTCCCTTCAAGCGTTGTTTTTGTTATTATACCGCAATAAGAACAGGTGTCTAGTGCATGCAGACACAACAACCATGCATCCTCTCATGTCATGTTCCTGGCGGTTGAGGAGCAGGCAAGGGGAAGAAAAAGAACGAAAGGCGCGTCTATAGCTGGATCGGGATAACCCAGTCAAAACTGTACAGCACAGACATACAGCACATCCCTGTTCGTGTTCTGGTGTGCTGTTTCATTGGAGAACTTGCTCTGAAGGGCTTATTGTACCACGACCACCGGAACAGCCTTATTCCAGATTCGCTCAATCTGATAAAACTCGCGTTGAGCATCACCAAAAACATGGATCACCATATCGCCATAATCCATAACAATCCAGCCGGTTGCCGGTGTTCCTTCGATTCGTGGGTTCAGGCCAAGTTCGTGATGTAATGTGTCATCAATATACTCGACAATCGCACGGAGTTGACGCTCATTGTCACCCGAACAGATGACAAAAAAGTCGGCTATCGTTGTGAGTTGGCGAATATCGAGCAATACAATATCATGCGCCTGTTTATCTTCTACTAAACTGATCACCCGTCGGGCGACATCAGCCGGTTCCATCTGATTATCTCTCAGATTGAGCATAATTGATTCTATATTGCTGCCTTTGTGGTATGGTTTAACCACACCATTACATACCAGGATACGTTGTTTCCGATACAACGCATACACCATGCATGCGTGTATTTGCAAGATACGATACTGACATTGTACACCATTCTTCCGCTGTCTGCCAACAGATTATGCCGGTATTTTCCGAAACGCACAAAGAAAAACCATGGTATACTGAAACCAGATAGAGGGTCCTAATGAAAGGAAAACAGCGTAGCGTGACTTCAACGTCACACCGTGCAGGTGAAAAACCGATGCTCACTATCCAGCAAATCATGGACATTATTCCGCATCGTTATCCCTTTCTGTTAATCGATCGGATTTTGGAAGTTGAACCGGGGAAGCGAGCCGTTGGTGAGAAACTGGTCACCATCAATGAACCATTCTTTCCCGGTCATTTTCCTGGCTTTCCGATTATGCCAGGGGTCTTGATCGTCGAGTCACTGGCACAGACGGGTGCCGTAGCGATCCTGAGCATGCCTGAATATCAGGGGAAACAGGCGTTTTTTGCTGGGCTTGATAAAGTTCGCTTTCGCCGTCAGGTGCTCCCCGGCGATATCCTCCGGCTGGAAGTGACCCTTGAGAAGATTCGTCTTGGCATTGGGAAGGGATACGGCGTTGCCCGAGTCGATGACCAGGTGGCTTGTGAAGGCGGTTTGTTGTTTGCGTTAAGCGATCATATATAGGATGATATGCTGATTTATGATCATCATTATCGTTGCGAGTACTGTGGCATACCTTTTGCTCGTCAGTTTCTGGCGTGAGTTTTGTCATTTTCGGCGCGTTCCAACGCTGAGAAGCCCAAACCATGACCAAGGCCCCTGGCCCAGGGTATCCATTATTATTCCCGCCCGCAATGAAGCCCGCAACATTGCTCGCTGTCTGGATGGCGCATTGTTTCAGCACTATCCATGGTATGAAGTACTGGTGGTTGATGATAATTCGACCGATGCAACACCTCATATTTTGCGTCAGTATGATGCCCGTTATCGTCACCTGCGTGTTGTGCAAGGTTCAGCATTACCATCAGGATGGACCGGTAAGACCCATGCCTGTCAGCAAGCGGCACTGCTTGCACGGGGCGAGTGGCTCGTGTTTCTCGATGCAGACACGGTACCGCAACCAGATTTAATTGCGGCACTGATTGACCATGCCCGGCAACAGCACCTTGATCTGTTGACGATTTTTCCCTTTTTGGAACTGCAAACGTTTTGGGAACGAGTCATCTTACCCCCCTTTGTCAGCTTGATTCAGGCAACCTTCCCTTTTGAACGGTTAAACGCCCCTGATGTACGACCCGATGAAGTCATTGCCAATGGGCAGTGTATTCTGGTACGATACCGGGCCTACTCCAGCATAGGCGGTCATGGAGCAGTACGTGATGATGTACTGGAAGATGTGCGACTGGCCCAGAAGCTGCGTGCAGCCGGATTTCGCACCGGGGCGGTTGAAGGGATAGCCTATCTGCGAGCACGGATGTATACCAACAGCCGTGAAGTTATTGAGGGATTGACCAAAAATGCCGTGGCCGGCTACCAGAGTGGCGCTGGTCGTTCAATATGGGCTGGGTTACAACAATACCTGCTGGCCTTTGCTCCGCTCTGGTTTCTGGGCTGGGCAATCGGCGTGCTGGTTGCCCAAAGCAATCTCTTTTCCTGGATTGTCTTAATAGAGGCGTTAATCGTACTTACTGTGGCGTTTAGCTTCTGGGGCTGGCGCCTGCATCAGCGATATCGGTTGCCAATAGCCTACGGTTTGTTCTGGCAACTGGGTTTATTATGTTATGGAAGTATTGCCCTGCGAAGCCTGTGGCGGGTGCGCACTGGCCGTGGGGTTCACTGGAAAGGACGGACCTACGCTGGAACGTGACAATGTTCGAGACCGTGATACCCGCACGCAAGATCGACGGCAACGGTATCAGCGTCGCTATGATGACCCTCGCCCAGAGATAGTCAAGCAACCCAAAGTATCGCCTATCAAACAGGTCGTAGCAGCCGCACGCAAAGTTGGCCAGGCCATTGATCGGATGTTCCCCAGAATGGAGAGCAAAGATGATATGGCGTATAAAATTGTGCGGGTAACCCCCCGATTGCTCGTCGTGTGCGGTGTGTTATTGCTCCTATGTGTTATCCTATCGCGCTTTCCCATTCTCCCTATCGGGTTTCTCTGGGCTATTCCGGCCCTGGGAGTCGCCGGTGTAGGGATTGGTATGTGGGCATGGACATCCAATATGACGATACGTCCCGGACTCTCAGATGAAGCACGTGCGGCTCTCAAACAGTCGATGCGTCTGCAATGGGGGTTACTGGGTATGAGTGTGCTGGCACTCTGCTATTTTGTGGGTATGATTCTTACTATATGGTAAGGATAATCTTGCCGGGCATTCAGGTTTATGTTCGTTGGACAAGCCAGGATTGCTTTTGATGCGGATCAGCGTGTTGCTCATCGTGATGGGCGTCATCATTGCCATTGCCATGAGCATCGGCATCATCTACGTTGTGATCGCTTTTCGTTGCGGTGTACAAGCACTCCAGCGCAGTTGGCAACACCATGATGGGATGGCAATAACGTTGCGTAGTTTGGGCCTGAATCTCTGTGAACCACTGATCAGTTCATTGTTCATTCTGGTGCTATGGTTGTTCAGTCGCCCCGACCCGTTTGCGCCCGGTCAACCAGTGGGTTTTCTTATCGGCGTGATGCTCTTTCCGTTCGTCATCCTGGTGCTGCCCTTGCTGGGTCTGTCCTATCCCAGGTATCGTTGCATCAATGCAGATGTACTGGGCCTGGGTTTTTCGCGCTTGGTTTTGACGGTGGGATTTCTCTCCTTTCTGTTTACCGCTGGCTATTTATTGCTTATTGCTGCGCCGGTCTGTGTATTAAACACCGTTCTGCTACGGTATTCGGCACGTTGGGGACAACGTCTGCTTGCAGGGCCATTGGCATAACATCGAAGGATGAGCATCTATTTCCCAATGCAAAAGCGGCTGAAAATAAGATCGAGCAGATCATCACCAACGGTTTCGCCGGTGACTTCACCCAACGCATTCAGCGCAATCGTCAGGTCACTGGCGAGCAAATCGGACGAGTAGTCGGTGTTGTCTCCAGGAGCAGCGTCTACAATGCGTTGAAGACTTGTGGCTGCACGGCTCAGGGCATCGCGGTGGCGTGGGTTCGTCACCAGCTGGAGATCGGCCGAGCTATCGAAGCCGGCCTGGTGCTTGCCCAGTAACGCCTGTTTCATGGTCTGAACGAGTTGCTCCAACCCCTGGCCGGTTGTTGCCGAGGTGAGGACCGTGGCATACAGGTGCGGATGATCTTCGATATACAGGATGTCTGTAGCTGGTTGGATATCGGCCTTATTGCAGACAAGAATGGTCGTCTTCTGCCGCGTGAGCTGACTGATCGCTCGATCCGCATCGCTCATACCACTGCCCTGGTCAAGCACAAGCAAGGCGAGATCAGCCATCGCCAGAGCCGCTGCACTACGTTCAATACCCAGGCGCTCCACCGGATCATCACTTTCGGTCATCCCCGCTGTATCGACCAGGACCACCGGTATACCTGCCAAATTGACGGTCTCCTCCAATGTGTCACGGGTGGTACCAGGAATCGGGGTGACAATCGCGCGGTTCGTGCGCAGCAACGCATTGAGCAGACTCGATTTGCCAACATTGGGGCGGCCAACCAGCACGGCTCGTGCGCCCTGGCGATAGACCATCCCCTGGTCGGCGCTTTGCAATAGCTGCTCGACTGTCTGTAAACCGGCGATAACCTGTGGCTGTACATCCTGGGCTTCAACATCATCTTCTGGGAAATCGAGTACGGCGGTGACGGCTGCCAGTGCCTCAAGTAGGTCAGCCCGGATACGGCGTACCTCGTGGGCCAGCCAACCACCCAGTTGGGCCTGTGCCAGGGCCAGACCAGTTGCTGTCTGGGCTTCGATAATATCCAGCGTTGCCTCAGCCTGGCTCAAATCAATTCGCCCATGTAAAAACGCACGCAGGGTAAACTCGCCCGGTTGGGCCAGTCGCGCACCGGCTGCCAGCACGGCTTGAAGGGTACGCTGCAACGGCATGGCACCGCCATGGCATGAAAGCTCAACCACATCTTCGGCGGTGAAGCTGCGTGGTTTGCGCATCACGGCAAGCAACGCTTCATCGATGATGCTGTGCTCATACGGGTCAATAATATGCCCATACCGAAGACGGTAGGAATGAAACGGGCCGCGACGGACTGGCCGAAACACCTGTTGCGCAATGGATAATGCATCAGGACCGCTTATGCGGACAATTCCAATCCCGCCCTGACCACTCGGTGTTGCAATGGCAGCAATGGTATCACTGTAGGTCATAGGTCTGGCTGTACAACTACCTGATCTCGTTGCATCATATATTGTTGTCCGGTCAGGCCATTGCGTTCAACATCACCTTTATATGCCATACCCAGGCTGCGAGCCACACGAATAGATGCTTGATTTTCTGGCATAACATAGGCAAACACCCGTTCAACCGTTTTGTGCTCAAAGAGGTGTTGGAGCAGCCGTCGGGTTGCTTCAACAGCATAACCAACATGCTGGTATGCTGTCCGTAACGTATAAAAAATCTCAAGTTCGGATGGACTATCCAGAGGGGCCGCGCCAACCGAACCAATATAGACATGTTGTCCTTTTAGCGTAATTGCCAGGACATATATTGGTTCTTCGGTATCATACGATTGCATAACCCAGTCAAGCATTGCTCTAGCCCCCTCATAAGTCTTTTGTTCTGGGGTAAATACCATATAACGTGTTGCTTCAGGATTACATATAAAATCGGCGAAGGGCTGATGATCAGCTGGTATCAGGCGCCGTAACAACAGTCGTTCGGTTTCAAGGGTATATGGTATCGATACGTTCACCGGGCTTTCTCCGTGGGTTTTTCCCTTTTTGGTAGTATAACACAGGAACAAAACCTATGACAGGGTATCCTTCTCGTATCGTTCATTCTAGCGACAAGAAAAGTGTATGCTATAATCAGCCGTAGGATTGAAACCAGTGTATGAAGGATATGGGAACAAACATCCTGAATATCGATGATCTGCCAACGTCAGACCATAAGACGTTCCAGCAACCAGTCCAAGGCGGGGAAGCAGTGTATGCTCTGGGCCGCTGGCTGGTGCTCGCTCTGCTCCTGGGTGTCGTTAGTTTGACCAACGGCACGCCGTTCTGGGCTATGCCTGTGGTCGATACGCCAGTACTGGCCGTGTTGCTGGGTTATGCCGTTTTTAGTCTTTTAATGACCATCGCGCTCTTTCTTCCTTTTCTGCGGTCTCTCCTGAATCTTGCCCGTCTGATCGATATCTTTTGTATTGCGCTGGTCATCCTGCTCCATACAACACCACTCCCGATACCGTTATTGGGGATGATCTATCTGTTGCCACTGATCAGCCTGACGGTGCGTCAAACCGTGACGACCAGTTTGATTACTGGGCTCTTCGGGGCTATTCTGCTGATGGCTACTTTGGTTGGCAACCGCTGGCTGGCTGGGCTCACCCCAACCCCAATCGAGTATGCAGAGGTATTATTGCTCGGTTTAACCACTATCTGTTTGCCAGTGTTGCTCACGGGGCAGCTGACCGGCTGGAGCACTGGCTGCCGCCACCGCGTTGAGACCGCCCAGCAACTTGCCGAACAGGAGATGGAACGGTCGCGTCAAATGGTTGTGCAATCGTTAGAGAAGGTCAATCGAGCTGCTGCCGAGATCCATGGGTTACATCAGGCTGTTGCCAGTCTCACTGCTATGAACGATAGCAAGGCGGGCAAAAAACATGCTTTGCAAACGGTACTGAATGAGAGCGAACAGTTGATACCGAATACATGTAGTCTCATTCTGGTCCGTATTGCGGATCGGTCGGGTGAACTTCGGGTTGAAACTGGACATCACTTCCATCCACGTGATACTGATGCAACGATGAGCTATGAACGTGAGGGTTTGATCGCTTCGCTCTTGCAAGCCGAGGCTCGACCATCCTTCGTTACGAGAGTCGATCAGGAACCTGATCTTGCCTCACTGGCAACTCTGGAACAGGCCAGGGCGGTCTGGCTTGTGCCGATAGCAGAAGACGTAGTGGTATGCGGTTTGCTGCTGATTGCGAGTAACCAGGAGGGTGTGCTCTATGCAGATCAAGAAGCGTTGCTCGTAACCCTGGCACACCTTGCCAGTGTGGCCATTCACAATGGCCAACTGATCCAGGAATTACAGCCACACCGTGATAAGCAGGTTCGTTCGGAGATCAAAGCACGGCAGGAACTGACCCGTTATGTCCACGATGGTCTGGCGCAGACCCTGGCCCAGATTGTGATGAATGTTGATTTACTCAAGCGCCTGACCCGAGAGCAGCCCGATACGGCAGTGCAAGAGCTAGATAGTCTCCATCGGCAGTTTAAGCAATTCCATTTTGAGGTCCGCGAGCTATTGACCGCACTCAGTCCTATTCCATCTGGTCGTGGCCTGGAGGATGTTCTGGCCAATTATGTTGAGCGCAAGCAGAACACCTATCAAGAGACCCGTATCATCTTGCAGACCGAGGGGTTGAAGGGCTTGTTGCTGCATTATGAAACCGAGAACATGCTCTATAACATTGCTCAGGAATCGATCAATAATGCGTTGAAGTACGCTGAAGCAAAGCATATCTGGGTGCGCTGTACTGCTGATAAACGTAAGGTAACGCTCATTATTAAAGACGATGGCAAAGGGTTCGATGTCGAACAGGGTCGTGAGGAAGCTCGCCGACGTGGCTCATTCGGCTTGTTTAATATTCAAGAACGAGCGCGGCTCGTGGGCGGGGTGGCTGAGTTGCGCTCGGTGATTGGCAAAGGAACGTTGGTGTATGTTGTGGTACCTGTTCGCACCGATGACTCAGGGAAATGAGCGGGCTATTCGGTTGTGCTGTTAGGGTCCGTATAGGTGAGTAAAATCGCTTGATCCAGACTAGCATGGAGCACCCCCGGCAGATCAAGTGAGCGTATGAGTTGGCTGGCGGTGCCCTCAACCACAACGGAATGGCCAATATGACCACCACGAGGCGCAAGTTTCAGATCACGCAACGCCTGAAGTGTGTCATCGTGCGCAAGGTACATCGATTCCTGTTGCCGCTGGATCAGCGCCTGCCGATACTCTTTTCGTGAATGATAGTGCGATGGATCAGACGGCGGACAGACTGATTCTTGCGTGACTGGCTCATCCTGATCGTTAATGACCATCACAGCTCGCAACACCTGATCATTCTGGGCATTGCGCAAGGCCTCTTGCAGAAACTGGTCTGCTTTTTGCATCGAACCCGAATCCCGTTGCATTAGATTGCTCCTATTTGAATCAAGCCATGCCCCTGGCGATCAGCTGGCTGGTGCAGGTCACGCGTCGATGAGAGCAGCGCATCGTCCAACTCAATCACCGTAATATCGGGATAACGTTCGAGCATCAACGCCGCTACTCCGGAGACAATGCCTGTTGCCATTGACGTCCCGTCCATAGGTGCGTAGCCACCACCAGCGACGGCTGAAAAGACCTCTTCACCCGGGGCGACAAAGTCCGGAACGGCATACTGATGATTATCGGCGATAATGATTCCGCTGCTGCTAAAGCTCGCCACACGATGATCGCGGGTTGATGCACCGACTGAAATAACTTCGGTGTAGTTGCCCGGACTACGGGTACGGTCGCGGCCTTCGTTGCCTACTGCTACGACTGGTAACACCCCAACTCGCAAGAGCATACTGACTGATTCACGCATTTCTGGAAAATAGCCCATAATCCCAGCCGACATATTGACAATCTGGATCTCTGGCTGGCTGGCGGCCCATTCAAGCGCGAGAATAAAGTTGGAGATGGTGCCTTTGCCGTCGGGAATCATCACCCCGCTCATGAGCGATACACCGGGCGCAACCCCAACATGTTTGCCACAGATAAGACCAGCAACATGGGTGCCATGACCATAGGTATCAATCGATGGCGCCATCACTTCAGCACTCCATTGATCGACGTCAAAGCGATAGGCACCACTGAGGTTTTCCGCTACTTCTGGATGCGTGCCATCAACACCGGTATCCAGCATCGCCACGGTGATGCCCTGACCGGTCCAGCCACCGCCAGGGCCACGGATCAGATCAACACCAATCGCCGGGAGATGCCACAGATCCGTTGGTACTGTCTGACTGACGGCGGTCATACGGCGACGCGGTTGGATCAGTTCAAACGGACGATCACGCAAGACCAGTGCTCCTGGTAATTCAGCACGCATGCGCTCAGCCTCGTCATCGGGCAAGCTCAAAATACAGGCACCGGTGATACTCTGTTCGCTCTGAAAATAGGAGACCATATTGATACCGCTTTTCTGGGCATCATCAATCCACCGTTGAATCTCATGGTGCAACGGGTCTTCATAACGCAACGCGCGTACATGACCAATCTGGTCTCTTCGTTCCGATGGGGTAAAACGGGTCGAAATTAAATCAACTGAACGCATCGTAAACGATTCGCGTGGTTGAATAATGTATCTACTCATAATTTGTGCTCATTGCAAGACGCATGGGGCAATACACGTTTCCCGCGACAGATGCACTGCACCCCACTCATACGAAGAGATGGATTATCTATTATACTACGTCAGTACGCAAAAATCAAGCAATAACATATGAGCGTAAACCACATTATTCATGCTCGATGCGCCAGAGTCGTGTGGTACCATCCGTGCTGGCGCTGGCAAGCAGCCGACCACTCGCAGCAAAGAGCACCTGTACTACCGGTCCAGTATGCTCTTCTATGGTATGCAAGAGCCGCGCATCAGTCATATCCCAGAGGCACACATGGGTATCGCTGCTGGCTGTTGCCAGAATCTGCCCATCAGGTGTATAGGCCACGTGTTGCACCGCATCAGTATGCCCTTGCAACCAATACATTTGCTGCCCATGAACGACATCCCAGAGGCGCACGGTTTGGTCTTGACTGACACTGGTCAATAGCTGACCATCGGGGTGATACACCATACTGGTAATTGCCTGGCTATGTCCTTCGAGCGTCCGTTGCAACTGGTACGATTCGAGACTCCAGACACAGATGCTCCCTACGGCATCACCACTCACCAGGGTGGTACCATCGGGCGCACTCACCAGGGCAGTCACCGGCTGTTGATGCCCCTTGAGCGTTGCAAGTACCTGTCCATCACGGGCCTGCCACAAATGCACTAACCCGTCACGATCACCACCGATGAGTACATCTGACGGTGCATGGTAGGCCATGCACGTCACCATACTATCAGGATGCCCAAACACGTGCAACAGATCACCACTGGCAATCTGCCAGAGTCGGATCGTACCATCGATCCCAGTTGTTGCGAGCAACTGACCATCTTGACTATACCGAGCATCATTGACACTATCACGATGGCCTTCAAGCACGCCCTGCAACCGACCATCGGCTACCTGCCAGATCCGTATACTCATATCGTCGCTCACACTTGCCAGGGTGAGACCATCCGGGCTATACACCACCCGGTTGACCTGTTGGGTATGACCACGCAATGTGCGCACCAAACGACCATCGCTCACGCGCCAGAGGCGTACCGTGTGATCACGGCTGGCACTCACCAGCGTCTGTTCATCGGGGCTATAGACAATGCTCGTAATCGCATCCATATGGCCGAGCGAACGGAACAGACGGGCTTGCACCGCCAATGACTGATTGGATGACGATGTACTCGATAGCGAGGCATTCGATAGCGAGGCGCTCGACGGTGCTGTTGTGGGTAGTACATGCGCATCATACTGGCGACGCGGGCTATTTTGAGCCTCGGCTTCTACAGATAGAGGTTCCGAATCGCCTAATTTCGTAGTGGTGCGTGGGCCTGAAGAGGGTTTGACCGCGACAATGCCAAGCAATGCCTGTTTGAATGAGAATGTATCCGCAAAGCGTTCTTGCTGAAACAGACTCATGGCCGTGGCAATGGCGTGAGACACATGGCTACTGACATGGGGGTTGAGTGCTTGCACCGATTGCAGTGGGTCAGGCGATGTGGAGATTCGTGTACCTGCCGAGAGTGGTTCGATGGCCGTTAGTAAGTGATAAAAGGTGGCTCCCAGACTATAAATATCACTCCGTTGATCGGTATGCTGCCCACTGCTGCCATACTGCTCCAGCGGTGCATAGGGCATTGAACCAGCACCGCGAATGGTCGAACGGGTTGTCTGATCAGCCTGTTTGATCAGCCCAAAATCAACCAGTTTGATCAATCCATCGGGAGTGAACCGGATATTGGCTGGTTTAATATCACGGTGCAGGAGTGGTGGTTTTTGCTGATGCAAGAACTCCAGGCCATCGCAAATCTGCAAGGCGTACCCGAGTACCTGCGATTCGAGCAGTGGCCCACGGTGACGAGTCAAAATATCGGACAGGCTTTGCCCAGGGATGAATTCCATGACGAGATAGCCATTATCGCCATCTTCAAACATTTCATCATAGCGTGGCAGATGGGGCGAGTGCAGATGTTGCAACACCTCAAACTCACGATAAAAACTGCGTATACCATTGGGATCGAGTGTCTGTTTCAGCGCAACATAGTCGCTTGACTGTTCCGCTTGAACATGTTTTGAGAGATAGACAGCACCAAAACCACCATGACCAATGACACGTATAATCGTATAGTTCCCCACCACGGTACCAGGATCATGGAGTTCCAGGCCATAGCGCAATGACATACCGCATGTTTGACAGCGTAGTGCTCCTGTTGCATTTGTAGCACCGCAGCCATTACCATTGCGCTGATCACGGCAAATGATCATAATACTTTATGCTCCAGCGTGTCTGTTAAGACATGGTTGCCACTCTCTCTGTAGTATAGCATATCTGCTGTACAGTGTTGGTTGGCCCATTGCTCGTTTGCTCGTTATCGACATTGACAGTCAACCTTTCCCATGCTACTATATTCTCTATCATACCATTTTTCGTATTGATTGACATGATATGCTTATGCCAGTCTCCCCAGGTACCTGGTTTGACATCTATTTATTTCCACTCCTGACAACCCTCGTTTTCTGGGGTGTATTAACCCTGATCTTACTCTGGATGAACGCTCGTTGTCGTTTCTGGCAACGTCTGAGCCTGTTCTTCATGACGGTGGCGCTGATCCCGATACACTATCTCCTATGGGTTGGGCGTGATGATAGCAGCATGTCTGGTCATTACTGGGCATTTGGTGCTGGTATGCTGATATGGACTTGGCATGAACTGGCGTTTTATAGCGGCGTTTTGACCGGCCCCTGGCGCCAACCCTGTCCACCAGGTGTGAACGACTGGCAACGTTTCTGGTATGCGTTCAATACCCATCTGTATCATGAAATTGCTGTGATACTGGAATTACTTGTCTTGTGGTGGTTGCATCAGGAGTGTATCAACATCACTGGTATGCTGGCATTTGTTCTTATGTGGTCGCTGCAACAGAGCGCCAAACTGAATGTCTTTCTGGGCATTCCCCACCTCAATGTCACCTTGCTCCCCGAACACCTGCGTTATCTGGGCAGTTTCTGGCACCAACGCCCGTTAAACCCTTTTTTCTGGCCATCACTTCTGGTCATTATCCTCCTCGCGGGCACACTCTGGCTCCTCGCCGGCCTTCCCGATACCATCTACCATCGGTAGGGCTGACTCTCCTGGCATCGCTAGTGACCCTGGGCGTGCTTGAGCATGTTTTGCTGATTCTCCCTCCACCTGATACGGATCATCCGCGTTCATCGATGAATTGCCAACTGATCGATGAAGGGTGACCGGATTCAGCTCCATGAACACTATCGCGTATCGACGTGAGAACAAGAGAGCCATAGGTCCTAATATGAGGTAGTACTTATGGACCATGTCCTGGCATTCTGCCCATACCTAAGCAGAATACGTGGCTTTGCATAGGATGGGAAGATACCTTGCCGGTTGCATGGGGAAGTGATATAATGAGTACGTATAAGCAAAATAAAGTGAGCCTATTCACAATGAGAACGTTTCTCTCTTACAATCGATTATTCTAATTGGGTGAATGCAAACCCTGTATAACAATGTTGGTATCGTTATACAAAAACGAATGATATATTTGCATATACGCCAGATGGCGTGGAAAGGATGCGATCAATGGCTTCACGGCAGGAACAGATTACATCGGTACTGGAACGATTTGCGTCCAATACCGGTAATGATGTCGCTGGAGTCGCTGCGGTGGGCATGGACGGTATCGTCCTCGTCTCTCGTATGTCGGCCGATGTCAATGCAGACCGGGTCGGGGCAGTAGCTGCTACTATGATGGGTGTTACACGACGTGTTTCGTCGGAGATTCGCATTGGGATGCCCCAGGAGACAATTATCAAATCCGATAATGGACTGTTTATGGTGCTACCAGCAGGCGATCAGAGCCTCCTTGCCGTAAACCTGCGCAATGGGGCAAATCTGGGTCTGGTACGCATTGAGGCTCGCGAGGCCGCCGAAGAAATCGGTCGAGTGATTTAGGGCTTGATTGCAGGTGGGAAATGCATAGATAGAGCTATGCGGATCGAGTCTGCTCATTCGATACGAAGACGGACAGATTCGACCTTATATCGCGGATGAGACAAACCGGTAGGTTCCATGCTTCTATGTGCGTGATGACCGTAATGAAGATCTTCACGCACATCGTATCTCCTGGTCTACCCGTTGTCCCTAAAGCTAGGTATCATACGAGCGCAGATGGAGGAGACAAATGGCGCAGGAACGAACCAGCTGGCAGATTAAAGATGAAGCGATTTTAACCGAACTCGTGACCATGATGGAGATAAGTTCGGCCGAGTGTGCATTACTCGGTCAGCTCAAAGGGCAGGCTGAAGTACTTGCACCTGAGATGACCAAAGCATTTTATGGTCGCCTGTTTCAACATACTAATACCGCCGAGTACCTTGAGGGTATTAGTATGGATCGTCTCAATTCGATGTTAGCGACTTGGTTTATTGAGCTTTTTAATGGGGTCTATGATGAAGACTACGCCCGCCGACGCATTAACATTGGTCGTATCCATGTACGTATTGGTTTGCCACTTCGATATCCGCTAGCGATGATGGATGTGATTATGGTCTTTGGCGAGCAGGTTGCACATCAGAGCGACCAACCAGACGTAGCCATGACCGCCTTTCGCAAAGCCTTGGCTCTGGATGTGGCTATCTTCAACCAGGCCTATGAAGATAACCAGATGAAGCATCTCGCTGATCTGGTTGGCGGCGAACGTCTGGCTCGATTGCTGCTCTCTGGTGCTGGCTAAGGTCCCTGACGTGAAAGGCTGTTGCTGTGTTGACGTATCTCGGTCTGATCAGCTGATCAGACCGTCAACGCTGCAGATGAACCATGGTCTGATGCTGTTGTACAGCATTACTTTCTATGATTCATACCAAGTTCGGGTAATCACTTATATTTAGAGGTTTGATAATTTGCTTTTAGAATGACATATAACCGTTATCTATTTTACAGGTAATCATCCGAATTTGGTATCAGATATACAGAAGCGAATTTATCAATACATTTTCATAGAAACGGCAACCACCCGCGTTCTTTCGGGTCGAAGGATTGTGTATGGCACTTGAAGGTACCCTCCAGGATATGGCATTAAGCGACCTGTTTCAGGTCTTTCGCATGGGACCCAAATCGGGTATCCTGCTGCTCAACCAGCATCAGGATCGCGGTGCCATTTATGTCAATCGAGGACAGCTCATCGATGCATTTATCGTGCGTGGTCCCGACCGCAAAGTGATAACAACCCGTGATGAAGCGGTGATCACTATGCTTGGCTGGGAAGATGCGACGTTTATTTTTCGGCATGATCTTGATGTTGGCAACCGCCCGGTGCGCATTGAGCATGATAGTGAGTGGCTTATTCTTGAAGGGATGCGACGGCGATCCAACCCCATTAAAGCTTTGCCGTACCATAGCATTACCCTTGATACGCGTTTACAGCTTGCCCCTTTGCCCAATAGTGCCGAGACCGGTGTGAGCCTGGATGTTGATCAGTGGCGTATCTTAAGCCAGGTGGCGGGCAATCAAGATGTGCGCTCGATCTGCGCCATTACCAATATTGCTGAAGAGAAGGCGCTGCGGATTGTTGCCGAGTTGCTCTCTATTGGTCTGGTCGAAATCGCCCCGCCATCAATTGAGCAGCGCCCACCACGGGCAACTCTCCCCAACACCAAAAAATCTCGTCCCCAAATGGCTATGGCTGGTATAGCCGGATCTGAAGGTATTGCACAGACTGAAGATGAACAACCAAAAGTGGGCCGTAGTCTTCTCAATGCTATTATGCGTCGCATTGGCGAACTCTAATGCAGGAGCAGGCGTAGAATGCAAATAGTCAAGATTGTCATTACGGGTATCTATGCCGTGGGCAAATCGAGCTTTATTCGCTCAATTAGCGAAATTGAACCCGTTAGTACTGATTATGCCGTTTCACTGGATGAAGAGAAGGAAATTAAAGAGGAGACGACGGTAGCCCTCGATTTTGG
This sequence comes from Chloroflexaceae bacterium, assembly GCA_012034075.1. Classification (GTDB taxonomy): domain Bacteria; phylum Chloroflexota; class Chloroflexia; order Chloroflexales; family Chloroflexaceae; genus JAAURD01. The sequence goes on from JAAURD010000008.1 coordinate 26,053, forward strand.
TACGATTGCCATTAACGATAATGTGACGTTGTATCTGTTTGGTACACCGGGTCAGGAGCGTTTCGACTTTATGTGGGAGCACCTGGCAATTGGGTGTCTGGGCTATATTGTGCTGGTGGATAGTTGCCGACCCGGCCATTTTGCTGAGACTCGCCGCTTAATGGATCGTTTTGCTGAAATTACCGATGCACCATTTATCATTGCAGCCAACAAACAGGATGATCCTACCGCCTTGCCACCATTCTACATTCGCCGGCGTCTAGCCATTCCGTCGAACATTCCAGTGTTGCCCTGTGTGGCCCAGGAACGCAGCAGTGTGAAGAACGTGCTGCTCTCGCTGCTCAAGCATATTGCTGCGGGCATGCCTGAAAAGGCCGAATAATTGGTATCGTTGGTGGGATAACATCAGCCTGATGCCAGGGCATTATTCGGCCGATACGCCTGAATAATCTGTACAGTGGCGGTAAAATCGCCCTCTGGACATCCTATCACACGCTCATGTTGGTCTACTCGTTCAATGGTTAGTCCAGATAGTACCGCCACGATTTCCGATGGCGTAGCCAGCAATGCTAGCGGTATATCGGTTTCAGTCGTGTCGTCTGGTCGAACAATACCAATATAGAGGAACCGGCCATGCGGAGCAAGAGACTGCTGTACCTGGTTGAGCAAGTGGTTCCGTTCACTCGCTGGCAGGTGAAGATAGCACATGAAGATGAGATCATAGAGCGTATCGGGCTGATACGTTACCACATTGGCAATTATTCCGGAGATATGCAGATGATGTTCGTTTGCCAATCGTTGGATGGTAGCAATGGCGGCCGGTGCAAAATCAACCGCCGTTACCGCCCATCCCTGCTGTGCCAACCAGAGACTGTCGGCCCCTTCACCCGCACCCAGATCAAGCGCACAACCTGGTGGTAGTGTTGCTGCTACAGCCATCAGATCAGGATCTGGCGATAGCCACGGTTTCTCATTGTTCGTGTAATAATCGTCCCAGAACTGTTGCATCATAACCATAGCTGCTGTTAATGCTCTGGTGTGCGCTGGCAGTAACAGCGCACACCAGAGCAGAACCGCAAAAAAGCGACTTACACCTGAACTGGTTCGGCTACACCTGGCTGCGGCATGGCAACCAATGTGGGTCGAGGTTGCGGTTGCTCCTCCAGAATGCGTTCCACCGTCAATTTGGCCGATAGCAGCACGATGGGCAGGCCCGTTCCAGGGTGCGTGCTGGCTCCGGCAAAGTAGAGGTTGCCATAACGCATGTGACGATTCTGTGGACGCAAGAAACCGACTTGCAAGAAGTTATGACTCAAGCCAAACGCCGACCCCTTGGCGAGGTTGGTTGCCTCATAGTCGGTAGGGCCAATCGTCTCTTCAAAGATAATCCGTTGCGGCAAATCGGTTAAGCCAAGCAATGCCAGGCGATCAAACACGGCCTGCCGTGCTCGGTTGCGCAGGGCATTCCAATCTTGTGGGCTGGCCTCGTTGATATGCCCGACCGGCACCAGAATCATCAACGAATCGGCATCGGGTGGGGCAAAGGTCGGGTCGGTTCGTGTCAGTGCATTGACATAGAACGACGGCTCATCTGGCAGGGTGAGATCGCGGAAGATACGATCAAACGACTCACGGTAGCGATGCTCGGCGAGAAAGACATTGTGATGATTGAGCAGATTGGTGCGCTCACCACGGACACCCCAGAAGAACATAAATGCTGATGAGGTGTATTTCATGCGGTTGACTCGTGTTCGGGTGTTATCTTCAGGCAGCAGCTTTTGGTAGACATACGGCAGATCCGCATTGGCTATGACGACATCGGCCCGAAGTTCTTCACCATTTGCCAGGGTCAGCCCGGTTACCTGGTTGCCGTTGGTGTTAATTTTGCTCACCGGTGTGCGATAATGGAATGTAACGCCCAGACCTTCGGCCAGTTCGGCCAGGCTCTCAATCACGCGATACATGCCGCCACGGGGAAACCAGACGCCCTCGCACAATTCGGTGTATTGCAACAATGAATAGGTCGCCAGCGCATCATAGGGGCTTACCCCTAGATACATATTCTGAAACGAAAATGCCGCAATCAACTTGGGATCACGAAAATAGCGTGATGTATTGGCATAGTGTGTCTTTAATGCTTTCAGCTTGACAATCAAGGGCAGGTTGGCCGGGCTAAAATAATCGAGCAGCGAACGAAAATTGCGCCCCACAAAGCGATCCAGTGAGGTATGGTAGTGGCGGTAGCCCTCGCTCAAAAAGCGCAGAAAGGCTTCAAACGAACCGGGTTCCAGGGTATCTAACTGTTTGCGCATCCGAATCAGGTCCGATGTAAGATCGAGGTACGTCTGATCGTGGAAATGCACCCGATAGGTCGGATCCATGCGCACCAGATCGAGGTGATCTTCCATCCGTTCGCCCAGTGCCGCATACGTCTCTTCAAAGACATCGGGCATCAGAAAGAGCGTTGGCCCGGTATCAAAACGAAACCCATCCTTTTCCAGAATATTAGTACGTCCACCGGGACGCGAACTTTGCTCAAAGACCGTCACCTGATAGCCTGCTCGGGCCAGTCGTGCAGCGGTTGCAATGCCGCCAATACCAGCACCAATGATCAGGGCCGTTTTCATGATGTCATATCCTTCTAGTTGGTATGAAGACCGTACATCTTTTGTTGTCAATCATCCCAGAAAACCATGCCTGTTGACTCTCCAACGGGCCGGAGGCATTGCCTGCCGGGATAGATCAGCAATCTCTTTAGTATTATAGAAGAGAGTATGGCTCTTGTCGAACCAGTTGCTCAATCGAGACCGAGATAAGCCTGCTGCACCTGGGCATTCTGTTGCAAGTTGGCTGCTGTATCATCCAGCACAATGCTGCCGGTCTGCAACACATAGCCGCGGTGGGCAATCGCCAGGGCCATCAAAGCATTCTGCTCCACCAGCAACACGGTCACCCCTTGCTGGTTAATCTCTTGCACAATCTCAAATATTTGTTCTACCAGCAGTGGCGCCAGGCCCATACTCGGCTCATCGAGCAAGAGCAAGCGGGGTCGGGCCATCAGTGCTCGGCCAATCGCCAGCATTTGCTGCTCACCACCGGAGAGGGTACCGCCCTTCTGGCGTGTGCGCTCACGTAGACGCGGAAAGAGCGTGAAAACCCGTTCCAGATCATCATAAAAGGTGCCATCGCGATCATTATGGATATAGGCGCCCAGTTCCAGATTCTCCAGGACCGTTAGACGGGGAAAAATCCGCCGTCCTTCCGGGGACTGGGCTACCCCCATTTTCACAATCTCATGGGGCGGCACGCGGTCGAGGCGTTGATCTTCTAGCAAGATGCTGCCACGACGTGGGGTGAGCAGGCCCGAAATAGTACGCAGGGTCGTGCTCTTTCCGGCACCATTCGATCCAATCAGGGTGACGATCTCGCCCTGATTGACTGTCATTGAAAGCCCTTTCAGTGCATGAATATGTCCGTAGTAGGTGTGAACATCGGTCAGGGTCAGCAATGCCATGCCAGGTCCTCTTCTTCTCAGCTTCTATGATGCCATTGGCTCAGCAGCCGTACTGGCCGGCTCGGGCCTATCGTCGGTTGACGTACCGTGATCGGCTTCTTCGACCGCGGCTTTGCCCAGATAGGCTTCGATCACGCGCGGGTTGCGGCGAATCTCCTCGGGCTGGCCCTCCGCAATTTTGGTGCCGTAGTCCAACACGGTAATATGCTCTGAAATCGACATGACCACCCGCATATCATGTTCAATCAGCACAACCGTGATGCCGAGCTTATCCCGCAGATCAAAGATCAGGCGGGTGGCATCAGCTGTCTCCTGTGGGTTCATGCCCGCGGTCGGTTCATCGAGCAAAAGAATCTGTGGCTCTGCCGCCAATGCACGGGCAATCTCCAGGCGTCGTTGATCGCCATACGGTAGATTTTGGGCCAGTTCCCCCGATTTATCTTCCAGGCCAACAAACGCCAGGAACTCACGTGCTTTCTGGCGTGATGTCTTCTCTTCGTTGCGCATTGGGAATGTATTCAGAATAATTTCCCACACTCGTGCATTAATACGCGTGTGCATACCGATCAGCACATTCTCCAGCACCGTCATATTGTGAAAGAGCCGGATATTTTGGAAGGTGCGGGTAATGCCCAGGGCCGCAATCTGGTCGGGTCGCTTGCCCACCAGGTTGCGCCCATTGAACATAATCGTTCCTTCATCGGCCTTATAAATGCCAGTCAGTACATTAAAAAACGTTGTTTTCCCGGCGCCATTCGGGCCGATGACGCTGACAATTGAACCTTGATCAATTTTCAAGGTGACTTTATTTACAGCAACCAGCCCACCAAAACGTTTGGTTACCTGGTCTGCTTCGAGCAGTGTCACATGTACTCCTTCAGGTTGCGGTCTTGAGATCGGCCGGTTCTTGCCGATCAGGCTCATCATCTACCGCTGACTCATCAGCGGCGTGCAACTCTTGCCGCCGTCGGTCTTCTGGTAAAATCCCCTCTGGTCGAAAGATGGTCATGACAATGAGTAACAGGCCAAAAATCATCCGCTGGTATTTCGCTGGATCAAGTTCGGTGGGTAACTGCAAATTGCTCAACTCGGTGGTAATGCGGGGCAAAATCTGCAAATTGAGCAACGTTACCAGTGCGGCCCCCAGAATAGCGCCAGGAATACTGCCCATGCCGCCCAGAATAACCATTGAGAGAATGCTAATCGAACGGATGAGATCAAACGTTGGCGGGTTAATAAACAGTTGTTTGGCCGCAAAGACCATACCCATAATGCCCGCGAACGATGCGCCCACCGTAAATGCCAGCAACTTCATCCGTACCAGCGGCACGCCCATTGCCAATGCTGCCGTTTCATCTTCGCGAATAGCAGTCCAGGCCCGACCAACCCACGAAGCTCAGGCGCAACACCACAAAAAACATCACCAGCAGAATACCCAGGGCAAGAAAATAAAAATAGAGTTGATACAGCTGGCTATCACTCAGATTCAAGCCGAGTGCATCAACCGCTGGTTTAAAAAAGAGCGGCGGACGGCCAATCGATTTGATTCCCTGTGCGCCGTTCGTAATATTCACCGGCTTATCCAGATTGGTTGCCAGCACCCGAATGACTTCACCAAACCCCAGCGTGACAATGGCGAGATAATCACCGCGCAGACGCAGCACCGGCAAACCCAGCAAAATGCCGGCGACCCCACCAGCCAGCAACGCCAGCGGCAAAAAAATGAAGAACCAGTATGGCTCGAGCGGAAAGTGCTCAGCCCACATCGGGAAGATATTGGCCGCCTGCGATGTGCTAAAAATGGCCCAGAGGTACGCGCCTACCGCGTAAAACGCAATATACCCCAGGTCCAGCAGACCGGCTGATCCCACCACAATATTGAGGCCCATTGCGAGCACCACAAACATACCAACCTGTGTTGCTACATCCATATAAAATGGATTCATCAGGCCCATAAGCGGCATACAGACGGCGAGTATCACGGTTGCCAGAATGCCTTTGTAGAGACGTGACACTGGCGATTTGTGCGCAAGCAACAAAATCGCCAGAAACATGACAAACAGAATATCAGTCAGTAACCGTGGGCGAGGATCAACAATGAGTGCAGCAAACAGTGCAGAGGTTACAAAAACGGCGTAAGCGGTCAGACCGGCATACCACCTGGTCATCCGGTTATCCATAGGCATGTATTCTCCAGGATGAGCGCCTACCAGCAGACATCCCCGGAGGGTAAGCTGAGCGCCAATCATCTACTAACAATCATATCATTAGATAAGGCAAAGTATACCACAGCCTTTCAAGGAGTCAATACGATTTTGCCCTGGACTTTGCCCTGTTCCAACCGGCTGTGGGCCTGCGCTGCCTGCTCCAGGGGTAAAACTACGCCAACCACCGGGTCAATCAGACCGCGTGCCAGCAGATCAAACAGATGACACAAGGTCTCGCGGTACCATATCGGGTCACTGGTGACCAGGGTTGGTGTGCTGCCATAAAACATCGCCTGCTTGCCATCTGGGGCGAATTGATAGACAAACAGCCGCCCAAATGATGCCAGAAACGCGGGTAGGCCCTGATCGGCCACGCCAGCAAACCCATAACTCACTAAACGTCCGCCCCGGCGCAGCACCGTATAGGACTGCTTGAGCGTTTCACCGCCGACAGCGTCAAACACAGCATCCACGCCATCACGCGTCAACTCGCTGATTCGCTCTACCACATCGTCGTGGCGGTAGTCTATCGGTAGAGCACCATACCTGGCGACCAGACCATGCTTGGGACGCGAAGCGGTACCATACATTTCCAACTGGGCAAGCTGCCCCAGTTGAAGCAGGGCGGTGCCCACGCCACCGGCCGCACTGTGTACCAGTATTCGCTCGCCCGACTTGACCTTTGCGCTGTGGTGCAGCAGCCGGTGGGCGGTCAGATAGTTGAGCACCACACTGACCGCGCGTTCTGGTTGGAGACCTTCCGGTACGGCTACCAGCCATGCCTCCGGTACACACGCCATCTCGGTGTAGCCGCCAAAATGGGGCAGTAGGGCTGCGACCATTTGCCCTGGCTGAAACGCGGAACCGGTATCGCTGACTGCATCAACTATGCCAACGAGATCATAGCCCGGTGTAAAGGGCAGTGCCGGTGCGCCGGGGTATTTGCCTTTGCGAGCCAATAAATCGGCAAATGCCACACCCGCCGCCAGCACCCGCACGCGTACCTCGCCGTGTGCGGGTGCTGGCAGCGGTGCTTCGCCCATCTGCAACACATCCGGCCCGCCCGTCTGGCTGATCACAATGCGTTGGTACATCATGTATCACCTATCACCGTGCCACGCCCGGCTTCCGTCCCACCAGAATACCGAACGTGCCGCGTAGCGAGACCACCCGCCCATCTTGCTCGGTAATCTCAAAAAAGCTGCGGAAACGTTCTGGAGCTGCCAGGAGCCACTGCTCCAGGGCGGCCTGCTCTGCTACCGGCATGCGCTGACGGGCGGCCCACTCAGCAAACTCATACGGCTCCCAGCGGTAATCCTCGCTATGCTCCAGTGTCAGCCCAGCCGCATCGAGAAACATGCTCCACTCAGCAACGCTATAGGCTCGCACATGGCTGGGATCACGCCAGCGCTCAAACAAATCCATAAACGCATCAAGGGCGGCATCTTCCAACCCAATATGGTCGGAGATGATCAGCATGCCCCCTGGACGCAAGACCCGCGCTGCCTCGCAGGTAAAGGCCCGTGCATTGGCAAAGTGGTGCGCAGCTACCCGACACGTCACCAGATCAAAGTGGTTGCTGGCAAAGGGCAATACTTCGGCCGGTGACTGGCAAAACGCGACATTGGATACTCCCTGCGCTGTGATATGTTGGCGTGCCGCCTGTAGCATCTCCATCGTCAGGTCACTGGCAACCACGCTGTGCACATGGGGTGCAAAGGCCAGTGCCGTATGTCCACCGCCGGTTGCTACATCCAGCACTCGTTCGTGGCCTTCCGGCTCTGCCAGGTTTAGCAACCGGTTCAGGTCAGCGCCTTGTGCATGCGTCACACTGCTTACATAGTCCCCTGCAACCGGTGAAAACTGGTCATGGACCCGCTGTTTGATTCGAGATTCCAGGTCTTTCCTGGTCATGGTTTTTTCCCATCACATCGACTGTTTGTTGCCTACATCTTATAGTGTACCACATGTGCAAGAGCAAACAGGCCGAACAAACGCCACAGCTGGCATTCAGATTGTTCCCTGATTGACCCGACCAATCGCATCAGCAAGCGTCTCCAGGCGCACTGGCTTGGTCACATAATCATCCATACCCGCTTCCAGACAGCGTTCGCGGTCGCCTTGCAGTGCCCCGGCGGTCAGCCCAATAATATAGGGCCGGTGCTGCATCTGGTGCCCCGCACGAATGGATCGCGTCGCTTCCAGCCCATCCAGCCGGGGCATTTGCACATCCATCAGAATGACATCATAGGTCTGTTCTTGCAGCCGATCCAGCACCTCCTGACCATCAACCGCGAGATCAGCGGTATAGCCCATACGCTCCAGCAAACGGACTGTCACTTTCTGATTAAAGAGGTTATCTTCAGCGATCAGAATACGCAACGCAGGCGCAAACTGCTCGGCTTGCGGTGTTGCATCGGCTGCAGCGAGCAGCGGAGTATGCTCACTGGTGGCGTTACGTAACAGGGTCTGTAACGCATTGAATAGGACGTGCTGTTTGATCGGACGGTGCAACAGGCGCATGTTCTGCTCATTCAATTGATTGATCATAGCCGTATGAAGTTGCATTGGGAGAAAGAGCACCATGGGAATGTTCTGTTGCGTTGAAATCTGGCGTAGCTGGTTCAAGTACTCACTGTGCGATGAATCAAGGGTATGGATATCGAGTACGGCGATATCGACGGCGGGTTGCTGTTGCAGCATCTGCAACAGCGCTGACCAGGAATCGGCAAACGCTGTCTGCATGCCCCTCTGAGCTGCATACTGTGCCAGAATCTGGCGGTTGCTGGCGTAAGAACTACCAATCAACAGCCGTCGCTGTGCAAGATAGGCTACGTCCCCGATTCCTGGTGCTGGTTTGGTGCTATCGGCCTGACGTGCGCGAAAGGTGACATGAAATGTTGAACCCTGGTTCGGTGTGCTCTCAACCGCAATCGTCCCGCCCATCATCTCGGCAAAACGCTGGCTAATCACCAGACCCAGGCCTGTACCGCCATAGCGGCGGGTTGTAGATGCATCGATCTGGCTAAAGGGTTGAAACAGCCGATCCCGTAAGTCGGGTGGAATACCAATGCCGGTATCCTGCACATCAATCTTGATGGTATACAGTGGATCGGGGCCAGGCTCACTGATTGCATGACCTCGCACGATCACTTCACCGGCTTCGGTAAACTTCACTGCATTATTCACCAGATTAAACAGGATCTGACGAATGCGGGTGACATCACCGACCAGGGTCGCTGGCACCGTATCATCCAGCAGATACGCTACGTTCAGTTGGCGCTCTTCGGCCTTGAGTACGACGAGATCGAGCACTTCCTCGACACAACTGCGTAACTCAAACGGTCGTGCCTCCAACTCAATTTTGCCCGCCTCAATCTTCGAGAGGTCCAGCACATTGCTGATGATCGAAAGCAGTGCCTGCCCCCCGGCACTGATAGTCTGCACAAAATCGTGCTGTTCGGCGTTCAGTGAGGTTTCACCAAGCAGATCGGTCATACCAATAATTGCGTTCAACGGCGTGCGTATTTCGTGACTCATATTCGCGAGAAACGTGCTCTTGGCACGGTTGGCCGTCTCGGCGGCATCTTTGGCTATCGAGAGTTCTGCAAGTGTGCCCTGTAATTCGTGTAAAGTGGTTTGCAGTTGTTCATAGGTGCGGGCATTTTTAATTGCAAGACCACAAACTCGCACCAGCATCAGCGCCAGATTAAAATACTGCTCACGATAATCGGCAAACGCAAAATCATCGATCAGCAATACACCCAGGTCTTCGTCATCATACGTGACCCGCAAGATAAAGCCATTGCCCGAGTCGGTCCAGGTAGCCTGTTCGCGCACGTGTAGGAGCTGTTGTTGCATATCCGCATCGACCAGAAAGCTCGCGGGTTCGGTCTTCATCATATGCACCCGGCCGGTCTGAACCCCGATATAGACCTGATAGCGTGGTGCATAAAGCATGCTAAAGAGATCAAAGATGGTTGTTATAACCTCGGTCTCTGTGCGCATACGAGTCATCTCGCCAATCAAGTCAAAGATCATTTCATAATCGGCAAGTTGTTTCTGGGCAGTATTGTGTTCTTTCTCATTGGCAGTTTGTTGCTCTTCCAGACGCCATTCGCCAACCAATGTCTGTATCAACAGAGCAAACGAACGCACCCCAACTGGTACCGTCTGCGTTGGAAGACCGGTTATCGCCTCACAGAGACGTAACTGCTGCTGGCTTTCGGGGTGCTGGCCGGTATCTAACAGGATGAGCTGGGTGGTATTGCTACCAAAATAGGCCCGTGCCTGTTCTGGCTGATCGTGCCATTGGGGTAAACATGTGTGCCAGTGCGCGAGTTCCCCGGTGTCAACACATAGGCCCCCTGCTGATGATACCCTGCAATCACATCACTATCGGCGATCATTGATGCACAGGGGTTATAGGCACACATGCGCAAGGCAATACCGGCCCGTCTGGTCAGTGGCATGTTTTGGAGACAACGTCCGGCTAAGACATAGATTGCGCTCATCTCTGCAGGAATGAGATCCTGCAGAGTACGTTCAAGGCTCTCTTGATTCATCACAGGTTGACGACAGGGCGGATCAAACGTCCGATAGGTTACATCGTGATCGTTCTGTCGCGCCCCAATAGCTTCTAACTCACGTTGATACTCACTGCACAGTACAACACAGAGCACAGGCCGGTTCTACCTTATGGTAACCATTCAAGTGGATAGGTACCCCATTGTTCCACCGCATCAGCAATTGCCAGCAAGACCGATTCAGGCACCTGCCAGGGAATTTCGCCATGATTATCGCTTAGAATAAACCCGCCACCGCGTGCTGCGCTGGCAATCGCCTGTTTGACTGCTGCTTCAGCTTCGGCTGCCGACCAGCGGCACATCTCAATCGCATTGAGATTGCCAACTACAGTCATACGGCCCTGGCAGGCGGCTTTCATATCGGCGAGATCCTCCGATGTGCTGGCACCCACCAGAGCCGCACCAGTCTGCGCGATCAAATCGATGGTTGGCTGCACATGGGCCGAGGCAAACAGCATGGCGACTGGCCCATTGATCTGTGATAGCACGCGGCAGGCCACGCCAAAGCCGGTCTGCTCATACATATCGCGTGGAATAATGGTCGGTGATGAGACCGGATCAAAATAGCCAATTGCGGTTGCGCCGGCTTCGAGTTGGGCATTGGCCCAATCGATACAAAACGCCTCGTTGATCACCATGAGCTTTTTCAGCAGCTCTGGCGCTTCATAGAGCAGCTCAATGTAGTGCTCAAACCCCATCTGCATCACTGGCAGCGAGAAGGGCGACATCACCACGCCGATAATTGGTACGGAATCACCAACCCGTTGCCGTAGTTGCTGCGTTGCTTCTAACACCCTGCGCAGCGAAGGTGCATCCTTGACATTGGGTACTGCCAACGTGTTGATCTGATCGGGGGTACGAATAAACGGCTGCCCAGCATTGGGTGGCCCATCGTCAACATACAGAATATCACCGCCCCACGCTTCAATCTCAACCGCAGCATAAAAAAACGTATACAGAAAATCATGGCGATATTTGCGCAGCATGCGCAACTGCCCCTCAACGACGGTTTCTGGTTGGGCAAAATACTCCTGGATGCTCAAGTCCAGTTCGCTTGCCCCATGCATTGTCAAGGGAAAAAAGAGCGGTACACGATCTGGTTCGTGCTGTTGTAATGTTGTAACCACCCGTTCCTGCGATGTCATTGCCATCTGTATCATCCTCTCGTAACGTACCATCACAGAACAATACCCATGTGAACAGTGTCTACTGAACAGTATACACCCTGATTCGGTATCCTTGATCAGTGGGGTAGAAGCGAGTTGGTAGAGCAACGACGTTCATCGTGACTTGGCAGGAACAGGCAGACCAGCAGGCGTTTTTTCCGCAGCCAGCCAGAGTCCGCCTGAACGTTGCAAGAGCCATGCGTATTGTCGTTCTTTTCATGCATCAGGTGAATATGGTACAATAAAAAGGAAACAAACCATTGGGAGAAGGAAACGCAAAAACAAATGCTTTCCTTGTCTTTCAGGTTGTTATCAACTCAACCTGAATCAACTTCCACCAGAAACACACATCATGAAACGAATTGTAGTACTCACAACCGGCGTTGGCATTATTGTCAAACAGAGTCCGATGGTTGGTGGTTCTATTCCATCGCTCAAAGGTGATGACTTTATGGCATTGATGCCACGTGAAGGAGTTGATCTCGTCTTTGAAGAGGTAGGCAATCGCCCTGGTAGTCATTTGACCCCAACCAACGCCCTTGAACTGTCCCACTACATCGAGTCGATTTTGCTCGACCCGGCGGTTAGTGGTGTGGTGGTTACCCACGGCACCGATACGCTTGAGGAGACGGCGTACTTGCTCGATCTGACGATCCAAAGCCCAAAGCCAGTCATTGTGACCGGTGCGATGCGCCCAACCAATCATCAAGGATACGACGGGATTATTAACTTGACCGATGCTATTCGGCTGGCAGCTTCGGACAAGGCCGGCAATATGGGGGTGCTGGTGCTGCTCAATCACGAAATCCATGCAGCCAGTCAAGTACAGTGTTTGTACGCGCAGGCACTCCAGGCATTTCAATCACCCGAAAGTGGGCCGCTAGGACGCATTATGATGGATCAGATTCGCTGGTACCAGCGACCACTCAATCGTCAGTATATCCCCTGTGCACGCCTCGAACCGATGGTCGAGCTGGTTCGGCTAACGCAGGGAACCGATGATCGGTTATTGCGGTGTCTCAATGGTCTGGGTTTGGCCGGTCTGGTTCTGGAAGTCTTTGGCAGCGGACGAGTTCCGCCCTGGTGGTTACCGGCCATCAGTGAGGCCATTGCTCAACGCACGGCTATTGCAATTACATCGCGGTGTATGGTAGGCGGTCTGGGCGATGAATATGGGTATGTTGGTGCATATCATGACCTGCGTCGGTCAGGTGTGCTGCTGGTAAGCAATCTCAATGGTATGAAAACACGTATTAAGCTAATGGTCGCTCTGGGTGCAGCACGCAACAATGAGGAGTTGCACAGGTGGTTTCAAACATAGCACAGATGCATGAGCAATGGCGCATTCTTTATCCCTTCATCATCTGTGATGTAATTGGTGATGGAAGGATAGAATGCTTTTAACAGTCGATATTGGCAACACCAACATTAAACTTGGCGTCTATGATCATGACACACTGGTCGCTTACTGGCGCATCGTTACCGATCGATGCAAACTGGCTGATGAATATGCGGTATTAGTACATAATTTACTGAAAATGTCTCATTTGGATATGAGTTCGTTGCGTGGGTGTGTTATTTCGTGTGTGGTGCCACCACTGACAAGTCAATTTCGCGATCTGGCACAGCGCTACCTGCAGGTTGAGCCAATCGTGCTGGGCTTACATGTCGAAACGGGGCTACGTTATCTGGTCGATACTCCCAATGAACTGGGCGCTGACCGGATTGCCAATAGCCTGGCGGCATACCATCTGGTTCAGGGGCCAGTGATTGCGATTGCTTTGGGTACGGCAACCGCATTTGATGTGGTTAATGGGCAGGGTGAATATATTGGTGGCGCCATCGCACCAGGTATCAGTATCAGTGCGGAGGCGCTCTTTCGTTCGGCAGCACGCCTGTACCAGGTAGAGTTGATCCGCCCACCGCAGGTGATTGGCAAGAATACAGTGCATTATATCCAATCAGGATTAATCCTGGGCTATGCCGGTCTGGTTGAGGGCCTGGTCAAGCGTATGCAGACCGAACTGGGTGAACCCTGTACCGTGGTTGCGACTGGCGGTCTGGCCGAGGTCATTGCCCAGGAGACTCAATCGATTACGCACGTAGAACCCTATTTGACCCTTGAGGGCCTGCGCCTGATTTATACAATGAACACAAACCAGCCACGATGGCATACTAATGGTACAAAAAGACAAGCAATTGAGGTAAATGGTGAGTGTTATTCCGCCGCTTGAAGAAAAGGCGAGCTATATCAAGCGTTCGTTCGCTGATATCGCAACGACCTATGATCGCACCAACTCGGTCATGACATTTGGCATGCATCAACTGTGGCGTCATTATGTGGTCGAAGCCATGGCTGCACCGGTGGATGGACGGGCGCTAGATGTTGGCACCGGGACGGGCGATTTTCTCCCATTGCTTTCGGCCTGGATGCCGCATGGCATGGCCGTGGGAGTTGATTTTTGTTTGCCCATGATGCATGCCGGGCAAGCAAAACTTGATTCGTCACCCGCCAGTGACATAGCCGCAGAAACGGTGAACCACAACGGGCACCCTGAGTTCCAGTTGCCCGACACGGGGAAAGCAGGCATGATCGCTCTGGTTGGTGGCGATGGCCTCATGCTGCCCTTTGCCGATAACAGTTTTGATGTGATTACTACTGGCTTTGTGATGCGCAATGTCACCAATATTGGCGCAGCTTTTGCCGAAATGTGGCGGGTTACGCGCCCAGGTGGGACGGTTGGGTGTCTTGAAGTTGCCCAACCGAAGAATCCGCTCTTGCGTCTGGGCCATGGGGTGTACTTTCACCAAATAGTGCCCTGGATTGGTGGCATGCTCAGCGGAAATTATCGATTTTATCGCTATCTCCCACGTTCTGCGACGCTTTTTCCGGCACCCGATCAACTGGCTCAGATAATGCAAGCGGCCGGCTGGCAGCATGTTCACTATCGCTTGCTTGGCTTCGGGGCGGTTGCTGTGCATGTAGGAGTGAAATTACCATGACCCGAAACCAGGATAAAGCTCAGACGAATCATCCATCCGATCAGCACGCCGAAACGATTATGAATCAGCGTATCCAGCGGGCGGGGGCGGATTCTGAGGCGTACCACCGTCAACGACGTGAGACGATTATGGATCAGCGACTGCGGGCAGCACGTCATACCGAAGAAGCAGACGAGGAACTGCTCGAAGATTTGATGACCGACTCGGCATGGCTACCGACTGATGCTGAAGTGGAGTTTCCGTCTGAGCCAGCGCATGGGCGAGCAAACCAGCGTTCTGCCGATAATGAACCAGCCGAACCCGTTCGGCGAACACACCCACGCCCACCATATGACGACGGCGACTATGCCGATGATGCGCCAGCCAAACCCGTTCGGCGCCCGCACCTACTTCCAGAAGATGACGACCGTGAATATGTCGATGATGAGCCAGTCGAACCCGTTCGGCAGAAGCGCCCACGTCCACACTACGCTGCTGACGATGCGTTTGCAGCAGAAGATGCGCCGGTACGATCGCCTCGCTCACGTCAACGGTCACCACACGATGATGCTGCGTTTGCAGCAGAAACCGGGCAACCTGCCCGTCCACGACGGAGACCCGGAACGATTATGGATCAACGGCTGCGTTCTGCGGGTTATATTGAGCCAGATGAAGAGGACGACGAAGCCTATTATACGCCACCGCGCCGGCCCCGTCGCACCGTCCCATCATCGGTTCAAGGGGGTTCAACGCGCCATCATATGCCCATACCCGATCCATCGTATGACTATGCCTACCGTATACCAGCAGGCGCACCACGCCCCATGCCCAGGAGCAACCCATCAAGTGGGCAATTTGGTTGTCTTCAGGCTTTTATGGCAGTGATGCTGGTTATCCTGATTGGTCTGATTGTGCTGCTCTTTTCGGCGGGTGGTGTTGCTCAGCATATTGCTGGCTGGATACCCAACGTTGGTGAGCAAGAGATGGACATACGTGCCACGGGGCCGGCGATTCTGAGTCAGATTCAGCAACTGAACCGGCTTGAGACAACATCGTATACCATGGAACAGGTGTTTGAGGCGAGTGTGGATAGTAAGTTCTTTCCCAACCCGCTTACCAGCGATCGGATTCTTTTGGTTGCCAGTGCAGACACCGTGGCAGGGATTGATCTGAGCAAACTGACTCAATCAGATGTCATTATTGCGCCAGATGGCTCGACTGTGACGATCTATCTGCCGCCAGTAGAGATATTGAGTACCTACCTCAATAACGATCGCACACGCGTCTTTGATCGTGACCAGGGGTGGCTGGCCGGGACGAACCCGGAGATGGAAACGTGGGTGCGTCAGATCGCTGAGGAGCGGCTGTTGAACGCGGCGTGCGAAAATGGTATTCTGGAACGAGCGGCACAAGATAGCCAGCAAGCGGTTGAGCAGTTTTTGCGCCTGGCGGGGTATGAGCAAATTGTCGTGATTGCAGCACCAGTACCATCGTGTACCACTGTTGATACCGAACTGATACCGCCAGAACCAGGGCAATAGGCAAAATCTGATCGGGTTGTACGAGGATTTGGTGCGGCGTTACGTTCATGCTCAACAAAGCTGTTTTTTGAAACCACCCAACGGTGTGTTGTTGATACACCTTGTCAGGAGTTTGTGATGACCGAGAGATCTTCAAGCTCGTTTGATACCAACATGCTTACTGATGAACAACCGGGCGGCCCGGTCCAATTTGCGCTGATGAGCCAGCTTGCACATATCAGTGCAACAATAGCGGATCTTACGACCCTGCTTAACACGACTCTCACGACCTGTCTGGATTATTTGCCACTGGAGGGAATGCTGATCTGGCTCCGGGCCAATGAACAGGATGTATTCACCCCATCGGTTTCCTATCTGCCTGCTGATAGTAGTACCAGTGCGCTGCCAATGGATGCATCACTGGTGCTAAACCTGCAAGAAGAAGGCTATCTGTTGCTGAACGCAACAGATGTTGAAGATATCATGTTTATTCCAGACTATGCCGGCATTGCGCTCGTGCCCATTCACAATGGTGAGAGCTTACTAGCTCTGCTTGGCGTCATTGCGCCCGAAGCGACCCTTGCTCCACTGAAAGAACTGATTATCACCATTGGGAATTTGCTGAGTGGGCCGATTGCGGCTGACTGGTTGCGTGAGCAATATACGGAAGCCAGCAATGTTGCCGACACACTGTTTCAGTTTGCCGGCGAATTACGTTCGCAGAACAGCTTGGCCGATATTTTGAGCACGCTCAATAAGCTGACCTTACGGGTTTTTCACTGTGATTGGTCATCCGTCTATATGTGGAAAGATAATGCATTCACTCCGATTCAAATTATGACTCGTGTGGGTGAACAACCGGTTATCGATGAACCCGTGCTGAAACCATCGCAAGATGCCCTGCTTGAGCTTATCTTTGAAAACCCAGATTTGTTTGCCATTACCGATCTGCGCGAACAACCCAATGCATTACCGCTCTACCTGGAACGCCATGATCTACGCGGTCTGGTGCTGGTCCCCATTACGCAACGTCTGACTGATACCCCAATGGGTTTGTTTACGCTGGGGTACCGTATGCCGCTATCGCCCTTGAGTAGTCGGGCCATTGCCCTGGCCCATGGGCTTGCCCGAATGGTTGCGATTGCCCTGGAGCAGACCAGGCTCCGTCTTGCAACCAATAGTTAATCTCTGACCAATAGAACACCTCTGGGGAGAGAGAGCGGGCGCGGTTGGGATGTTCTGGTTCTGTTCAGGCATTCCAACCGCGAAAACGGGTTGAGTATGCTCAAGGTCTCCCCGCGTTGGTGTTACCCATACGTCCTCGGAATACGTATCCTCATAGATTATACCAAATGGCAAGCATCGATATGAGACGTAGGTGCGGCTTGCAGCCGCACGGCGGTTGGGACGACCGCACGCACGTATCAGACGGAGGTACGACGCCCAGCCTGCGGCGCTCCGCGTTCGATCACAGCGCATACCAGTGATCACCCGAATTTGGTATCAGGCTGATTCTCCATTCTTTTCCCAGAACTGGTCGTGAAGCGATTTGCAATGATAGTAAATATCAGGTATACTTATGCACGACGTTTCACGATTATATCTTATACGAATGTGTGTTTGCCATGGCTCTTGCCATGGGCATAGCAGATTGCCCCGATAAAACTGGGAGGCAGAAGTATGAACATGCGTATGAGGAACGTAAGCAATTTATAAGAAGGCACATATTATGACTGTATCAGGGGAAGATGCTGTACAGAACAGCATGATGGAAGCATTGCAGCAGGAGAATCGTGATCTTCGTGAGCAACTGCACCAACTGAAACACGAACGGGACGCACTGCAAGCACGTTACCAGTGGATGGAGGCGATGTTGCAACAGAGTCATATTCCTATCTGTTTCTGGTCGGGAGCAGACCAGATGTATGTATTTGCCAATCAGGCGTATCTCACACGTACTGCCAAACCCGATGCAATAGGGAAACCCCTGCGTCAGGTATTTGCCGAGGATGAAGTTCCCGGTTTGATGGATCTGGTTGAGCGGTGTTATCGCGAAGGGGAAACCCAGATTATTCCAGAGGCGTTTGTCTGGCTTGAAAACGAGGAGACCGGTGAGCGCGAAGAACTCTGGTATAACTTAATCCATAACCCGGTACGTAATGCTGAAGGGGACGTGATGGGGGTATCCCTCTTTGCGATGGATGTTACGAAACAGGTGCGTCTGGCTAAACAATTCCACATATTTCACGCCCTGGTGGAAAACGCAGCTGATGGGATTGGGGTTGCGAAGTCCGATGGTACCATTACTTATGCCAATCCGGCTTACCGTCAGATGCTGCTCTATGGCAATGAACTGGTTGGCAGCAATATTCTGGATTCATATGCCGAACCAGCCGAAAAGATGATGGCCCTGGTCCAACATGTTACCGAAAGTGGCTACTGGCAGGGCGAATTGACCTACCAGCGCAAAGATGGCAGTACCTTTCCCGGCATGCTCTCGGCCTTTTCGATTAGCAATCCAGCGGGACAGGTGCAGGCTGTAGCGGGTATTGTGCATGATGTTACCGAGCAACGGCGACAGGAGGCAGAACGCACGAGTTTCCAACAGCAGCTGATTGAAGTACAGCGTCAGGCCCTGCGAGAGCTTTCCACACCACTTATCCCTATCTCCGATGATGTGGTGATTATGCCGCTGATTGGGACGATTGATAGCAACCGAGCACAGATGGTGATGGAGACGTTGCTTGAAGGAATCGCTCATTACCAGGCTGAATTGGTCATTATTGATATAACAGGTGTAATTGTGGTTGATACCCAGGTAGCCCAGACATTTATTCAGGCGGCTCAGGCGGTCAAATTGCTGGGGGCAAGGGTTATGTTAACGGGGATACAGCCACAAATCGCGCAGACGCTGGTTCATCTGGGGGTTGATCTGAGCACTATTGAAACACGTGGCAGCCTGCAGGCTGGTATTACTGCTGCTCTGCAACATGAGTTCCGTTCGTAGGGAAACAAAGGATGCATAGGAAAAAGCGAGTTGGGTAGGGCGACTATGCATCCCCGGTGTTGGTTGTGAGAAACTGGCTCGCCGATTATTTCACTTCAACGGTAGCGCCAGCTTCGGTCAGTTTGGTCTTGGCCGCCTCGGCCTCTTCTTTGCTCACGCCCTCTTTTTATTGGTTTGGGCGCACTTTTCGACCAAAGTCTTTTGGCCTCTTTGAGGCCCAGGGTGGTCAGTTCACGCACTGCCTTAATGACTTTGATCTTCTCAGCGCCGATTTCTTTCAAGATAACGTCAAATTCAGTCTGTTCTTCGGCCGGCGCAGCTGCGGCGGCGCCGTTTCCACCGCCATCAGCAGCCGGGGCTGTCCCTGCAGGCATCATCATGGGCGCACCCATAGCGACGGGTGCAGCAGCAGTAACGCCCCAGCGTTCTTCCATTTCTTTCTTCAGTTCGACCAGTTCCAGCACATTGAGTTGTTCCAATGCGCTTAAAATGCTTTCGACCTTCTCGCTTGCCATGCTATTTGACTCCTTCTATGATATGATCACTTGATTCTTCTGCGTCGATCCAGGCGCAAGAAACAACGCCCTTCTCTTGTCTTGCACACACAAACATATGAACTCGTCTCAAAAACCACCTGATAACATTTTCTGCAGCATCAGAAAGCAGTCGGGACAAGCGGCGATCTGTTTTTGAGACTGCTTCATGGGTCATAGAACCATGTGTTATGCTGCTTCAGCCGCAGATTGCGACTGAAGTTGATCAATCCGGGCTTGTAACACCCCACTAACATCAGCCACAACGGTGTTGAGCAGACTGACAATATCTCGTGGTGGGGCGCTCAACATACCCACCAGACCAGCCAATGGTGATTGGACACCGCCTACAATCTGCGCCAGTACTTGCTGGCGTGACGGCATTTTTTCGACCTGATCCAATCCGTCCTCGCCCAACAGGCTGTTGCCCAGAATACCGCCGCGTATGGTCAGTTTTTTGGAAGCCTGAAGATAGGCTTTAAATTCTTTGGCAAACCGCGCCATATCATCATAGGCTAGGATCAGTGCTGTTGGGCCTTCGAGCAGCGATTCCATGGCATCATGGCCGGTTTCACGGGCAACCAGCCGGATGAGCGTATTTTTGGCAATATAGACTTCGCTCTGTGACTCGCGCAACTTCTGGCGCAACTCGGCCATCTCGGCAACGGTCATACCGCGATAGTCGGCGACCATGGCGAGTTGCATGCGTGACATTTTGTCGGTGAGATCAGAAACAATACCGATTTTCCGTTCACTTGGCACCGGTATCAACCCCCTTTCGCTATTTCAAAGCACAAAAAAAGCCACCGTATCCCCAGGACACCGTGACCAGCCAGAAACTATCAAACACAGAGCAATGCATTGCATTGCTGCCATGTTGCTGCTGATACGTCCTCGGCTGGCGACCAAAAAGGTCATTCTGGGGCTGATTGGTATGCAAACCATGTTTCCCCACCAGGCTGTCTTGGGTCGTAATCGTTTTTATTGATGATCAATCGACACGTTACCGTGTAGTTCGACCATGGTGTTTTGCTTCTGGGTCAAAGGCGCTCCTTACACCGTCCCCATAGCCAAAACGTCATTGGGGTTTATCCGAATCCCCGGCCCCATCGTCGTCGTGATGGTCACGGTCTTAACGAAGGTGCCTTTGGAACTGGCGGGCTTTGATGTCTTTACGGTTTCCATCAGAGCAACTAGATTTTCATAGAGTTGATCTTCGGAAAAGCTCACCTTGCCCATCCCGACATGCAACAGACCAGTACGGTCGTTACGAAACTCGACACGACCGCCTTTAACGGCTCGAACGGTTTCGGTCATATCTTCTGGGCGTACCACCGTGCCACTCTTGGGGTTGGGCATCAAGCCACGTGGGCCGAGTTTTCGTCCCAAACGACCAACCTTGCCCATCATATCGGAGGTAGCAATCGCCACATCAAAGTCAAAGAAATTTTCTTTATCGATCCGGGTCATCAATTCATCGCTACCCACAAAATCAGCGCCGGCCTGTTCCGCATCACGAGCTGCATCGCCCTGGGCAAAGACCAGCACACGCACGATCTTGCCGGTGCCATGCGGAAGCATGACGGTGGTGCGAATATTCTGATCGGCATGACGTGGGTCTATGCCTAACCGCAGGTGCAACTCAACGGTGGCATCAAACCGCACAAATGATGTTTCTTTGGCGAGACGAATGGCCTCACGGGGATCATACTGGCGTTTGGGATCAACTTTGGCGAGTGCTTCGCGATATTTTTTGCCGTGTCCTGACATGGTTTTTATCCTCCTGTGGTGCTTGCGGGGTAGTTGCCCCTCCCACCTACTGTTCGAGCTATTTTTGCTCGGTTAATCCACAATCTGAATACCCATACTGCGTGCAGTGCCTGCAATAATCTGTTCGGCGCCTTCAATATCGATGGCGTTGAGGTCTTGCATTTTCATCTGGGCAATCTCACGGAGCTGTTCACGGTTAATGCTGCCAACCGTGTCTTTTTTGGGATTTGAGGCGCCTTTGGCGGCCCCAGACGCTTTGCGCAGCAAATCGGCTGCTGGTGGGGTCAAAATGCGCACGGTAAAGGAACGATCACTGTAGACCGTTACCTCGGCGGGAACAATACTGCCGGCTTGTGCCGCCGTTTTTTCATTATACTCCTTCACAAAGGCCATGATGTTGATACCATACTGGCCCAGGGCCGGTCCGACCGGTGGTGCAGGGGTAGCTTTCCCCGCACCCAGTTGCAATTTGACAACACCCATCAATTTCTTCGCCACAAGTGTACTCCTGCATACCAACGCAACGGCGATGTTGATTACTCGACCAGTCGCGTTACCTGTAAAAAGTCAAGTTCTATCGGGGCTTCACGGCCAAAAAACGACACAAGCACCCGCACACGACCCTTTTCATGATCCAGGGCATCAACAACGCCCTCAAAGTCGGTAAATGGTCCATCGGTAATCTTCACGGTCTGACCAACTTCGTAGCTGACCCGTACCTTGGGCGCCTCGGCTTCCATCTGGCGGAGGATCGTCTTGACTTCGTCATCTTCGAGGGGCACGGGGTTTTTGCCATCGCCAACAAAGCTGGTGACACCAGGTGTATTGCGCACGACATACCAGGAGTCATCGGTCAATTGCATCTGGACGAGGACATACCCTGGGTAGATTTTGCGACGCACGACATGGCGCTGACCGTTCTTAATTTCGATTTCTTCTTCGGTGGGTACAATCACCCGAAAAATCTGGTCACGCATTTCCATCGAGTCAATGCGATGCTCGAGATTTTGCTTGACCTTATTTTCATATCCCGAATAGGTATGGATAACGTACCAGCGAAGATCTGTATCGTGAACAGAACTCGATGGTTGAACGGTTTGTTCTTCTTGTTCAGATGCCATAAGTTTCGATGATAGGGTACTCTGGGCTATCCTCGTCTGGCTTATTCGACCAAGCCGACAAGCTGTGAATAGAGCCAGATAAAGATCGTATCTCCAAAAAACAGCAACAGGCCGATGAGAACGGAAACCACAATCACCAGAATGGTCAGACGGATGGTCTCCTGGCGAGTCGGCCAGACAACCTTCCGCAATTCGGCCCGTGTTTCACGATAAAAACGAACCAGGCCCGGTTCTTGACGTTCTTTTTCTTTGGCGACAGCCATAAACCTCTATCCTGAAAGGAAATGGTGAGCAGGGTGATGCTGACTGAGTATGCGTTCACCCTGCCCACTCAATACACACGGACCTGGACATTATTGCATGATTTCGGTGACGACGCCCGCACCAACCGTCTTACCACCCTCACGAATGGCGAAGCGTAGACCAGGTTCAATCGCCACAGGTACCATGAGTTCAACCGTCATAGGGATTCGGTCGCCTGGCATGACCATATCAACGCCTTCTGGTAGGCCAATTTCGCCGGTGACATCGGTGGTACGGATATAGAACTGCGGTCGGTAGCCACCAAAGAATGGTTTGTGGCGACCGCCTTCATCCTGTCTCAGGATGTAGACTTCGGCCTTAAACTTATCGTGCGGGTTGATTGACCCTGGGACGGCGAGCACCTGACCTCGCTGAACATCTTTGCGCTCAATACCACGGAGCAGACAACCAACGTTATCACCAGCCATGCCTTCATCCAGTACTTTCTGGAACATTTCAACACCGGTGACGGTCGTTTTGCGTGATGCATCGTGGGTCATACCAATAATTTCGATGGTTTCACCGACCTTGACCTTGCCACGCTCAATACGACCAGTGACGACCGTACCACGACCTTTGATGGCGAAGACATCTTCAATAGGCATCAAAAATGGTTTAGTTATTTCGCGTTCTGGTGTTGGAATATACTCATCCACGGCCTGCATGAGCTCAAAGATAGAAGCAAACTCAGGTGCGCTGATATCGCTACTGGTACTCTCCAGGGCGTTGCGAGCACTGCCACGGATGATCGGAATATCATCACCTGGGAAGTCAAACGAACTCAACAACTCACGCATTTCCATTTCGACCAGTTCGAGGAGCTCCTCGTCATCCATCAGGTCTACTTTATTCATATAGACGACCATGGCGGGCACCTGCACCTGGCGTGCCAGCAGGATGTGTTCGCGGGTCTGCGGCATGGGGCCATCGGGAGCCGATACCACCAGAATAGCGCCGTCCATCTGGGCTGCACCGGTGATCATGTTTTTAATATAGTCAGCGTGGCCCGGACAATCTACATGGGCATAATGACGACTATCGGTTTCATATTCAACGTGGCGAATAGCAATGGTGATACCACGCTGACGCTCTTCCGGCGCATTGTCAATCTGGTCGTAAGCCGTAAATTTTGCACGATCTTGAAGCGAGAGTACCCGTGTAATGGCAGCCGTCAGGGTCGTTTTGCCGTGATCGACGTGACCAATGGTGCCAATATTGACGTGTGGTTTGTTTCGCTCAAATTTCTGTTTTCCCATATTCGGAACTTTTCCTCCAAAGAGTCAAACTGGTAACTATCGTTTCTGGAGCCCACGACGGGACTTGAACCCGTGACCTCGTCTTTACCAAAGACGTGCTCTACCAACTGAGCTACGTGGGCAAGCATAACCTTTGATTGTATGGTGGGCCGGACAGGATTCGAACCTGTGTAGGCATTGCCAGCGATTTTACAGACCGCCCCCTTTAGCCACTCGGGCACCGACCCAATAGAATACCGAAGCCGACGCAGGGACTCGAACCCTGAACCGGCTGTTTACAAAACAGCTGCTCTGCCAATTGAGCTACGTCGGCATCATACATGACGACGCACGGGCATGTCATTTCACCCGTGCAATTTATTCTACCACATTGTGTGGATTGTTGCAAGTACCGAACAAAGGGTTTTTGGTGGCAAAGACCAGAGGCTTCTGGTATGCTTGTGTCTGTCACGTCCCATATTGCGCTGTATCCAACGCCAATGGAAATCATGATGCGATGCGAACCCATTCGAGATCGGTATGGGTGATGGTAATATACCCCTGATGGTCGATAAAGCGCTCGATACTATCGGCCGGAAAGAGCAGCAGATCAACCGGGGCAGTCCGTGGGTGTTGGTCCAGGTTTTGCTGAACGAGCGTGGTCATGAGTTCGAGGTGGCCTTGCCAACGGGCCAGAGCCAGATGGGTGGATGGGTAGCGGCGCAGCAATGAGCGCAGTTTGGTCGAACTGACCTGACCAGCTTCACCCCAGAAGCGAGGTTGGTTCTGTTCGTCAAGTGCGACGACATCGGGCTTGTAGCGGTCGCCGATGGCTCGTTCAACGGTCATAGCGGGGTAAGCTGGCAGGTAGAGCGCCCAGAGCAACGCTTTCATGATAACGTGGCCTGGGCGTTCGTTGGAGCGTCGGGCGAGCACGATGTCCTGGCCGTGAGCACGTACCAACCATTTGCGCGGAAGAACCAGCTGAGTCATCGTCAGTTGCTTACCTGGCTGCGTATCGATAGATTGTGCTGGCTCTGTTCTCTGACAACAACCAGCACAATCCACACATCAGGGCATCTCTCAGGCGTCGGGCAGGGTGGGTAAGCTCAGGCGCGGACGCTCACCAAAATCGGGGATCTGCGGGGGGTGTTCTTCCAGCATGCGCTGGATTTCGGCAATGGCACGTTCCATCTGCGGGTCACGGCCAGCGACGTAATCCTGTGGCCGAATATCGACATCAATCGTCGGATCGGTGCCGTAGTTTTCGACGCGCCAGCCAACATCTTCAAACCACATAGAAAATTCGGGTTGACTGGTAAAGCCGCCATCAACCAGTGTATCGTTGATCTGGATACCGATGACACCACCCCAGGTCCGTTTGCCAATCAGTGGCCCAAGGTTCATCAGCTTAAACGCGTGACTAAACATATCGCCATCAGAGGCGGCGTGCTCGTTGGTCAGAGCGACAATCGGCCCGAACACCGAATCAAGCGGGTAGGGCACGGGCTCACCCCAACGCTGGACATCATAGCCGAGACGGCGGCGGGCCAGTTTTTCGAGCAGCAGTTGGGAGACATTGCCCCCACGGTTGAACCGCACATCAATTACCAGACCTTCGCGAACGATCTCAGCGAGATAGCCGCGATGAAATTCGGCGTAGCCCCAGGGCCCCATATCGGGAACATGGACATAGCCAACCCGTCCGTCGGTCGCTTCATGCACCATGCGACGATTCGCATCCACCCATTCGCGATAGCGTGCGCTGACTTCATTGCGCAGGGTACGGACAAAGATGGTGCGTGGTTCGGTTGCATCCTGGTGGAACAGGGTGAGTGCTACTTCATTGCCAGCCTGGTTGACGAGCAGTTGTCCGGGCGATACATGGCGATTGACCGGTTGACCGTTAATGGCGATGAGCCGGTCACCCGGTTTGATGTTGAGGCCAGGCCGCATCAATGGCGAGCTGGTTTCATCATCCCAGACATCGCCGCGCACAATGTGCGTAATGCGGTAGCTATCGCTTTCGGTATCATAGGCGAAATCGGCGGCCAGCATGCCCTGTTGATAATGGGGAAAGGGCGGGTAATCGCCACCATATTCGTAGGCATGCGAGGTACCCAATTCGCCTTGCATTTCCCACATCAGGTCGGAAAATTCTGAGCGGGCTGTGACACGCTGGAGGAGTGGCAGATAACGTTGATAGACCAGTTGCCAATCCACCCCCGACATATCTTCGGTCCAGAAATTATCGCGTTGGAGTCGCCAGGCTTCACGGTACATCTGTTGCCATTCAGTCTGTGGTTGCACCGATACTTTGATACGTGAGAGGTCGATCCAACCGCTTTTGCGTAATGGGGACGGGTTATTGTTTTTTGGTTTTTCGCCTGCTTTGATCACACGCAGCCGGTTGGCAGCACGATAGATG
This sequence comes from Chloroflexaceae bacterium, assembly GCA_012034075.1. Classification (GTDB taxonomy): domain Bacteria; phylum Chloroflexota; class Chloroflexia; order Chloroflexales; family Chloroflexaceae; genus JAAURD01. The sequence continues at coordinate 52,425 of JAAURD010000008.1, forward strand.
AGAAAACGACCATCGCGTGAGACCGTGAAGTTGGTCACCCCTTCGATTAGATTTTCACATTCATGGTCTTCAAAAGTGTAAACTTCAATGGTACCTCGCGCAGCTGGTGCTTTAGATGGTTGGTTATTCTGATGTAGCCGGTTCTCGAGCGGGTATGAGCTAAAGAGCGCCTTGCCCTTGATCCCGCGAATTTGCCCGTAGCGTCCCATAGCAACGGGAAAGGCAATCACACGGTCTTGAATACCATCCAGGTCTATGCGAATGGTTTTGGGTCCTTTTTTGTCGTTTTGTCCCTCTTTTTTGGTCTTTTCATCATTATCTGCTTTATCGTTCTCTTCGTTATCACCCTCCTTTTCTTCATCTTCTTCGCTTTTCTGGTCCTTTTCCTCGTTGTTGTCGTCTTTTTTCTCGTCGCCTTTTTTTTGTTCGTCGCCCTGGGGGGTGCGAATAAAGGGCGAGAGTGTATCGGCCTGGAGCGTGATCAGAAAGGGTCGCATATTCCAGAGAAATGCCCGTGCAAAGTGGAGGCTATCATGCACCAGATTAAAATCGCGACTGGAGAGGAAGTACAGATATTTTCCTTCGGGATCGAAGGCCGGGTTCATGTCACGCAGCACCGGGTGGGTGATATCCCAGGTTTCTCCGGTGGCAACCTGGCACAGGCGAATGATGGAGGTTTGCTGGGTGTTGTAAAACCCATACGCCACCCAGATGCCATCGGGTGACCAGGCAAAGCCAGCGATATGTTCGTAGCGGCTACGGTCGAGTGTGCGAGCGGTGCGATTGGCAAGATCGACCCAGATCAATTCGTTGCGATGGTTACTGAGGATAATCTCATCTTTGGTGGGCGATACAGATAACCCAAGGGGTCGCCCGATGTCAATCTGATCCAGGCGTTCGGGGGTGTTCTGAGCATCGGCATGATGGATTTCCAGAGCTTCTTCATCACCGATGTCACTCACAACAACCAGACGTTTGCCGTCATTGAGCCAGTCAATCAGGCGATAGCGGGCATTGGCGCTCTGACCATACTGCATCACCGGGCCTTCCCAGTTGTACATGGCAAACGCTTGCCCGCGGTTGATGGTTGCGACTGCCTGGCCTTTGGGATGTAGCGCATAGCCTTGTAGGTAGCGCTCGGCTTCCACAAATTTGCGTTTGCTTTGAGTCTGGGGGCTGTAGAACGTTATGTCTACCTGACGTGATGTATTGGTAGACGGATCGAAGACATAGATATCAGCGCCGGCGTGATACACAATATGTTGACCGTCGGTGGCGGGATGACGTACATAATAATCGGCATGGTGCGTATGGCGGCGCACGTCTTCACCAGTGGGTAAACAGGAGTAGAGATTGCCGACGCCCTGATGATCGGAGACAAAGAAGATGCGTTTGCCGACCCAGAGCGGCATGGCCACATTGCCTGGTAGCTGTAGGAGTCGATGCCATTCACCCTGACCATCCGGATCAATCCAGATATCACCGGTCCGCCCACCACGATAGCGTTTCCAGTAGGCAATGTCGATGGTGTTGCGTCCGATCACCGCACCGCCATCAGGGCCGTAGGAGATACTCCGAGCCGGGCCGGTCGGCAGCAGTTGCACCTCGCTACCATCTGGAGCAATCGCATAGAGCAATGTATTGCGGAAAAATGGCTGGCCAACGTTGCTTGCAAAGAGAATGCGATTGTCCTTTGGATGCCAACCCACCACGGTTGAATCTTCGCCCAGATAGGTGAGGCGTTGCGCTGGCCCACCCTGTGCCGCCATCACATAGATTTCCGGGTTGCCTTCATCACGCGCGGTATATGCCAACTGGCGCCCATCGGGTGACAGTGCTGGCATAGATACCTGTCCAGGATTGGCGGTTAGGCGGCGGGCGATACCACCAGTCAGCGGTACCGTCCAGAGATCATCTTCACACACAAAGACGATCATATCCTGCCAGACCGTTGGTTGGCGATAGTATCCTGCTGCTGCATCTCCTGCTATGGTCATATTATCCCCCTAATGCAATAACTGAACGTTGGGCCAGATCGATGAACAGATTGGGCATGAACCCGAACAGCAGTACTGCACCAGCGGCAACAGCAATCGTCCAGGTAATGCTCCGATGGAGCGCGGGTTGTACATCACGTACTGGCTCGTGCATAAACATACGTACAATAATCCGCAGATAGAAAAAGATCGCGATGGCGCTGGTTATGACACCAATCAGCACTAGCCATCCCAGGCCACTTTCCCAGGCTGCGGCAAAGACAAAAAATTTACCCAGATACCCGGCGGTCGGCGGCACTCCGGCCAGGGAAAGCATAAAGAGCGCCATGGCTACGGCAAGCATGGGTTGGCGTTGGCCCAAGCCGGAAAAATCATCCAGGCTCCAGGCGCTTTCACCACGCTGTTCAAGCACAATTATAACAGCAAATGCTCCCAGGTTGGTCAGGCTATAGGCCAGCAGGTAAAAGAGAAACGCTTCGATGCCATGCGCACTCATGGCGACCACGCCCAGCACAATATAGCCGGCATGGCCCACGCTGCTGTAGGCCAGCATCCGTTTGACATTGGTCTGGGCCACCGCGCCAACATTGCCCACAATCATGGTGGCTGCGGCCAGGACCGCCAGCACGGGTACCCAGGCATCTTGCACTGTTGGCAGGGCAATCGTCACAATGCGGATAAGGGCGGCGAGGGCGGCGCCCTTGGTGCCCACTGACATAAAGGCAGTGACCGGAGTGGGCGCACCTTCGTAGACATCTGGTGTCCACATGTGAAAGGGTACTAACGCAATCTTGAAGCTAAAGGCGATCAAGACCAATGCCCCACCAATGAGCAATAGGGTTGGACCTGGTACCGCTGCGGTTGATGAGCTTTCCAATTCGGTCAGATAGAGGCGGATCTGATTCAGATCAACGGTCATGGTCTCGCCATAGATCAGGGCGATGCCATAAACAAAAAAGCCAGCGGCAAACGCCCCTAGCAGCAGATATTTCATGGCCGCCTCTTCGGAAGAGAGGCGGGGATAGGCAAAGCCGGTGAGCACATAGAGCGTAATGGAGAGCAGTTCTATGCCTAAAAAGATCAGAATCAGGTTGGTGCTTTGTGCCAGTAACACAAAGCTGCCCGTTGCAAAGAGGATCAGGGGATAAAATTCGCCCTGCTCAATGCCCTGACGCGGCAAATAATCGAGCGAGATGATAATGGTGATAGCGGCAATGATGATAAAGATGACATTGAGCGTGAGCGCAAACGTATCGACGACGACCATGCCGCTGAAGGATGACTCCTCCATGCCCCAGAGCGGTACGCCGGCCAAGCCAGTGAACAGCAAGCCAGCAAGCGCCAGGTAGCCAGTGATTTTTTTGTTGCCAGCCGGGATGAAAAAGAGGTCGATGAGCAACAGGGCCAATGCCGAGCCAAAGATGACGATAAGGGGCAGAATGACTAGCATGTTTATATCGGGAAATGCGATGTTCATAGGTATTTATTGTCCGGCTATACTTGTTGCAAATTCCTGTACCACATGACCAAGACTCTCTTGCATTGGGCCAAAGAGGATGCCAGGGTAGAGACCAATACCAATGATCGGAATCAACAGCAGCACCAGTGTCACCAGTTCGCGCTGGTTCAGGTCGGGCAAACCCTCATTCTCCGAGCGTGCGACTGGTCCCATAAAGGCCCCACGGAACATGCGCAAGAGATAGACCGCCGCGAGAATAACCCCGATAACGGCAAAGGCCAGATAGCCCCAACCAAGCTCTGGCGCGATGAAGGCCCCTTGCATAATCACGAACTCACCGACAAAGCCGTTCAGGCCCGGTAACCCTGCTGAAGATAATACCACAATAAGTGTTATCGCGCCATAGATGGGCATGACATTCCAGAGACCACCATAGTCGGTTATTTCTCGCGTATGTCGTCGTTCGTAGATAATCCCGACGATCAA
>JAAURD010000134.1 GCA_012034075.1 Chloroflexaceae bacterium
CCGCGCCTACGGTCCCACCCCTATGCAGTGCGTTTCGTGCTTGGTGGAGCAAAAGGGCACTGGTGTGTTTCCGCTCCGTGTGGTGGAAAGGTAGGGCGGCAACAAGCCGCGCCTACGGTCCCACCCCTACGCAGTGCGTTTCGTGCTTGGTGGAGCAAAAGGGCACTGGTGCGGTGGCGCCCCGTGTGGTGGACAGGTTACGCGCCTACGATTCACACCGACGACGTTCGCTCCAACGCTTTAGCGGTACCCCTGAGCCTGTAAGTGGAAGAGATGCGCATACGTTCCATCGAGTGCCACCAGTTCATCATGACTGCCTAGTTCAGTCAACTGTCCATTTTCAAGCACAGCAATGCGGTCTGCCATCCGCACCGTGCTAAACCGGTGGCTGATCAACAGGGCAATCTTACCCGCCGTCAATTCCCGAAATCGCTGAAAGATTTCATACTCACGCTCAGCATCAAGCGCAGCAGTTGGTTCATCCAGCACCAACACCTCGCTATCACGCATAAAAGCACGGCCCAGGGCAATCTTTTGCCATTGACCTCCCGATAACTGATGCCCTTCGGAGAACCAGCGTCCGAGCATCGTCTCATAACCATGATCCAACCCGTCGATGACCTCATCGGCACCACCACGCCGTGCTGCATCCTGAATGCGTTCGCTATTATCCATGGCATCGATCTGACCATAGCCAATGTTTTCCCGTGCTGTGGCATGATACTGCACAAAATCTTGAAAAATGACCCCGATGGCTTGATGCAGGTCCTTCAAATCGTAATCACGCAAGTCAGTGCCATCAAGCAAAATCTGGCCTTCAGTCGGATCGTAGAGTCGTGTCAGTAGTTTAATCAGGGTTGTTTTGCCCGCACCATTGGCGCCGACCAGAGCGAGCTTTTGTTCGGGGGCAATGTGCAAGTTGATATCTCGCAGGACCCATTGATCGCGGCCAGGATAGCGGAATGAGACATGGCGAAACTCGATACCCTGCTTGATCGGTCGTGGTATGGTGTGAGTCGCTGGTCGGGTTTCCATCTGTGGGGTGATCTCGAGAAACCCAAAGAGATTATCCATAAACAGGCCGCTCTCATAGAGGCGGCTCATACCGGCAAACATGGCTTGAAAGATGGTCTGGCTCTGCCGAAAGACGGTGAGGTAGAGTATCATATCGCCCAGGGTGATAGCACCAGCAATGGTGGCCCAGACAATCCAGGCATAGGCGCCGTAATAGGTGATTGTGGCGAGCAAGCCCCAGAGGACACTGATGCTGCTTCGACGAATGGCGAGCGCTTCATCATCGCGGTAAAACTGCCAGTAGAGATCATCATACCGTTCGAGCAGGGGGTCACCCAGGCCAAAGAGTTTGACCTCTTTAACGCTGGTATCGACGGTGAGCAGATATTCGAGATAGCGCAGGCGGCGAAACTCGGCGGCACGCCAGGTAAGTAACCGAAAGTAGAGATCACTATAGCGCATCTGTACAGCAAACGAGGGGAGCGATGCCCCAAACAGCAGGAGCGCGATGAGCGGGCTAAAGCTGATCAGAATGGCGGCAAACGATAACAGGGTGATGATATTCTGCACCAGCAGAAAACTGGTGTTAATCACGCCGAGGGCACGAAAATCAGCTTCACGCCGTGCATTCTGGAGTTTATCGTAGAAATCGGCATCTTCAAAATAGGAGAGATCAAGACCGAGTGCTTTGCGCATAATCGCCATATTGATGGCATGGCCCATTCGGGCATGCAACATATGTTCTACCAGTGTCCGCCCCTGGCTGGTCACGGCGGCGAATGTAATGAGCAAAAATTCGATCATGAGAAAGGGCAAAGCAGCTTGTAATCCACTCCAGGCATCGAGACCCTGTGCGGTTGCATGAACCACTGCATCGACAATGAGCTTGGCTACCCAGGCCTGTGCCGCCGGTAGAATAGCTGCCACGAATGTAATCAAGGCCATGGCTATGGTACCCAAGGGGTGGGCCTGCCAGACCAGCCGAAACGATGCCGGGATATTGGCATATGCATTGCGGATTTCGTGCCAGCGACGCGAGAGTGTTTGAAAAAAGGGTTCTTTTGTGGTGGTCATAGGACGTATGGTCGAATCGCCATCCGGAAGATCAGTAGTGGGAGAGCCATTTGCGACAGACGACACGTGTGCCTACACCATGTTCGGAGGCAATTTCAAGTTCATCGACGAGTCGTCGTGTCGAGATCAGGCCTGATCCCGATGGGATCAACGATGCCGATTCGGGTTCGGCCAGAATGAATTCAAGATCGGTGATACCGGGGCCATGATCTTCAAACACCATGAGTAGGCCCTGTCGATCCTCTTGATCGATACGACCAATCATCACGTTGCCCTCACCAGCATGGAGTAACATGTTCCGTGCCAGTTCCGATGTGGCGGTTGCAATGCGGGCCTGGTTGACCGTTGAGAAGCCCATTTTGCGTGCCAAATCGCGGGCCGCCATACGGGCCGCAATCACATCGAGGTCAGAGCGAATGGAGATAACGTTTGGTGCTCCTATGCACAGGTCGCTTAGCATGGTTTAACTATGTGTCTATCTGGAACCGAACCGGTCGTTGAAGAGTCGTTCTCTCTATTCAACGCCCGTTCTCACCGATTCTCGCAATACTAGTATACTCGATACAGGTTACAAGCGCTAGTGAACAAGTTGACGATACACGGTGATAAACCCGCTGGCCAGTTGATCATAGCCAAACCACCGTACCACCTTTTCACGGCCATGCTCACCCATTTGTTGACGTAAATCGGCATCTTCGCCCAGTTCGCGTACCCGTTCGGCATAGCCAACGATGTCATCACGTGCAACCAGGAAGCCATTCAAGCCGTGATCTACCACTTCGGGCAGGGCACTGACGTTGGTTGTTACCACCGGTCGGCCACAGGCCAGTGCTTCTGCTGGCACAATGCCAAATCCTTCTAACCGCGATGGAAAGAGCACGACGTCGCAACTTTGATAGGCAGCCACGAGACCACGGCGATCAGGCGTTCCGATTGAGACCATCCGAGTGTGTGGCCTGATCTTCGGGTTGTTCTGGAAACCGCCTGTATAATACAATAGGTAATCATCTGGAAGCAAATCCATGATCTGGGGCAGGAGATCGAACCCTTTGCGCCGCGTGCGGTTGCCAACAAACAATAAACGGATCCGTGCATTGGTCGATGGTAACCCATCATTGCGTCGTATAAGACCAGATGTGGGAACAAAGACGCGGGTATCAATACCATCAAAAATCAGATGGGTATCGACCCGGCCATAGGTCTCAAGCACCTGGCGTTGGGTAAAACGACTGACACACACCACCGCATTGGCATCGAGGATGGACCAGCGATCATAGCGTGACTCAACCAGACGATAAAAGAGACGCTGGGCAGGTGAACTGTACGGCTGCAAGGCCGGATCGCTCGTAAGATGATGCACCGTGGTGACGACCGGCAAGCCGCTGCTGCGTAGGGCAAAGGCGAGCCGTGAACGTCCCTGGATGATATCAAAACCGTGCCACCAGCCAACTGGTAGACTGCGGGGAATCAGCCACGGCGCAAAATTATATACTTCTGGTAAGCGCAGCAGTTCAGCGGCTAATCCGGCCTCACGCACGGAGCGGGTAATATTTTGAATGCCAACATCAACGCCACCACGTCCGGTGGGCGAAACATACAATGGACGCATAGGTTGTCGTTCACACGACGCTTTTTTCTCCTGTATCATATTGTATCCGTATATGTATAGTATAAACGTGTCAGGCGGAGAAAGCAAGTGCCAGGCGGCTGATTTTTTGTACCATAGCGCAAAACCGGCAACGTGTTCGGTTAGAGCCATGGTACAATATGGGGGACCGGCGCAAAGATGTTCGTGTGACAGGTGAGTGATGAGTATGGGGATACGTGTTCTTGAAACGACGGTAGCAGCACAGATTGCTGCTGGTGAAGTTATTGAGCGTCCTGCATCAGTAGTAAAAGAATTGATGGAAAATGCGTTGGATGCCGGCGCTCAGCGGATTGCGGTCGAGGTCAGTGGCGGCGGCTTACGCGAAATCAAGGTCCAGGATGACGGCTGCGGCATTGTGTCGGATCAACTAGAGCTGGCGTTTGAACGCCATGCCACCAGCAAGCTCACAGATGTTGCTGACCTGTGGTCAATCAATACACTGGGTTTTCGGGGTGAAGCACTACCCAGTATTGCCAGTGTGGCGCAGGTGTTGTGTATTTCACGTGCCAGCAACGAGGAGGTTGGCTGTGAGATCCGCATTGCCGGTGGCGAATTGCAAGCCTGCCTCCCACGTGGTTGCCCATCAGGGACAACTATCCATGTACGCAATCTGTTTTATAATACTCCTGTGCGCCGTGAGTATCTGCGTTCGGCGGCAACCGAGATGAGTGCCGTGACGACCATCGTACAACAATATGCGCTGGCCTATCCCGAGGTCCGTTTTACGCTGTTGCTCGACGGTCGTCTGGCGTTGCAGACGAACGGCAATGGCAGCCTGCGTGATGTGCTGATAGAGGTGTATGGGCTTGACACAGCGCGGCAGATGCTGCCAGTAGAGATGCATACTGGTGAAGACACCGATAGCATTACTATTGTGGGCATGGTTTCGCCACCAGGGGTCACCCGTTCATCTCGTAGCGGTATCCATTTGTTTATCAATCGTCGCGCTATTCTGGTGCGCGGCGCGGTCGCAGCCGTGATCGGCGATGCCTATCACACGCTTCTGATGAAAGGACGGCATCCGCTGGTGGTGCTTGATATCCGCTTACATCCGGCGATGGTTGATGTGAATGTTCACCCCAATAAAGGCGAGGTTCGCTTTCGGCAGCAGTCGCGGCTCATGTCGGCGATAGCGCGGGCTATTCGTGAGGCACTGGTGAACAGTACCGACGAAACAACGGGCAACACGACCGATCCAGCTCCAGGAGAGGTACCACGTCGTTTTGAAGTACGTCCACCCGATTCAGCAACCCGTCGGAATGAGCAGGAACCGGCGACCGGTACATGGCGGGTCAGCCCCAATACCTGGCGTGCCGACCATCAGCGTTGGGATGTTGGTCGCGGGCAAGCACCTGATGCGAGCCAATCGAGCAGCCGGGCATCTGCCGAACAGATGCCCTTGTCTGCCCCCGCCAATGGCTCAGACAACCATCCAATGATCAGTGCTGACGAGACTGCGACCCTCACCCCTGGCCCCTCTCCCAAGGAGGGAGAGGGGAGTCTCCATGCACTGCCCGCGACAGCAGCACCAGCCGAGGCATCGCGCTCCAAACTGCCACCGCTGCGGGTTGTCGGTCAGGTCGGCTTAACCTACATTGTGGCCGAGTCACCGCACGGTCTCTATCTTGTTGATCAACATGCGGCCCATGAACGCATTACGTATGAACAATTGATGCAACAACACCGCAGTGGTATGATTGAGTCGCAGCAGCTTTTGATGTCCCAATCGGTGCAACTTGAGCCCGATGCGGTGGAACTGTTGCTCGGCCATCAGGAGCAGTTGCAGAACTGGGGTTTTGCCCTAGAACGTTGGGGTGAGGGCGGTGTTTTGCTGCGTACCATACCAGCAACATTGCATCTGGATGCTCTGCCGCAGGCGATCCAGGAGATCGTTGCGTATCTCCGTGAACAATCGGGGAGTACTCCGCTGGATTGGCACGAAGCAATGCTCACGACCCTTTCATGTCATCATTCGGTGCGTGCCGGGCAAGAGTTATCGCTCGATGAAATGCGTGAACTCCTGATCCGGCTGGAACGCTGTGAAAGCCCGCGAACCTGTCCCCATGGGCGACCGACGATGGTTTTGCTCACACCGGGCCAGCTTGAACGGCAGTTTGGTCGTATAACCTGAGACAGATTCAGAAAGGATAGAACACGATGGACTATACTGAAGAGCAGTGCCGCGAAGCTATTCTTGCGGTTGCACGTGCGAATACATTGACAAAGGACATGATCGAGGCCCATGACTCGCTGTTGCTAAAGGATGAAACCGATGCCGTTTTTCTGCGCTTACGCGAAGAATATCGAGACGAACCGGAAACCCTGGAGGGGATCCGCATGGCCCATATCATTATCCGTGCCTGTCGTGAGCTCGGTGTTGATGCGGTTCTGGCGGATCTGAAGCAACTTGAGGAACATGAACAGATGATCAATCGCTTAAGGCAGCTCAAAACCGGCCAGGACTTTGCCCAATTTATGCGCGAATACCCCGAGCTGGTGCCCAAAATACAGGAGTTACTCCATGAGCAAGCTGAAGCGGCGGCCCAAGAGAATCCCGAAAAGGTCTTTGATTTGCGTCTGAAAGATTGGATGCTGCAACCAGGCTGGTCGGAGAAGCATGCCTATCTGGAGGAACACCCGGAACTGCTGACCGATGAAGCCGATCAGGTGATGCTTTCGTTTGTGCAACGAGCAGAGCAACAGGGCAATACTGAGGGCATCGGTATTTTTACCGAGCATCGCAATCTGCTGCTCCGTTGCCGTGAAGTAGGCATTGAAGTTGCCTTTGAAGACGTAGGTTTCGTTTCACCCAGACGAACCGAGCTGATGCATGCGATGATGAGTTTTACGATGGCGCGAATTCTCTATGAACGCCGACGCATCGTAGAGCAGCACGAGGACCTGTTGCTCACTGATGAAGCCGATAGTATGTTTGATGAGATGTTGGAGCAACACAAGGAAGGCGGCAAAATATACCAGACGATTGTGGCCGACCGTGTCTTGTTGCGGCGTTGCCGCGAGGTTGGCATTGCCGCTGCTTTTGCCGAACAGGCAGCACAGCAACCCTTGAGTCAACAGATTCATGATGCGGTGATGACATGTATCAACGCAAGCAGCATTGAAGCCAAAAAGCACCTGGTGCAGGAAAAACGGGACCTCTTGTTTACCGATGAAGCCGATCAAATCTTTGTGCGTCTCATCGAGCACTACCATGAAAGTGCGGTGATCTCCCGGATGATCAAGGAGAACCATAAACTCATCCAGAAATGTCGTGATCGTGGGATTGAAGCGGTCTTTGCTGAACTAGGCCAACCCGCTGGATCAACACGCTCCCCTGCACGGTCAATGAGTATGCCCTCGATGTCACCACCCACCATGCAAGAAGCACAGGTTGGTCATATGGTGATGACTCTGATCAATACCGAAGCATTGGCCGAGAAAAAACAATACATCAAGAAAAACAAAACATTGCTCTTGAGCGATACCGCCGACCAGATTTTTGATCAGCTGCTGGCACAATATCAACATGAAGATCATGTCTATCAGCTTTTTGATCGTGATCGGGTCTTGTTGCGACGTTGTCGTGAAGTGGGGATTAACGCAGCATTTGCTGAGCATTCACGTTCGTAGAAATAAATGCCGTTATGACACCTCTATGGGGGCACTTGACGCAAAACGGATGCTGTGTTATAGTTGCCCCCAATACAAACTAAAATATATTCTCCCTGAGCAAGGTGCCCGTTTCCCGGATGGACGGGCTGAAATGCGAAGCCGGTGCAAGTCCGGCGCTGTCCCGCAACTGTAACGATGACCAAATCGGTAAACACCGACATCGAAGCCAGGACGCCTGCCTAACTCAGATCTTTGAACGCCTCGCGGAACGGGCAATAAAGGTACAGTGGTAGGGCTCTCGTTATGGATGAGCACAACATTGGGACATGGAGCGAAAACTCTGGTAGATATAAGCCAGTTTTTCTTCTTACCGACCGCAGGCGTGGTCGGTTTTTGTTTTCTGTTGTGCCATTCTGTTCTGGCCCGGTTGCCAGATACATACCCACTGTTGGAGGAGCATCAAACGTATGGATCGTCAAAGGTTTTCGGTCTGGTATCGAGCTTTATTGCTCGTTGGTGTGATTGTTTTTGTCTTATCTGTCGGCATGTATCCAAACAGTATGCATGTTCATGCACAGGATAAAGGGACTGATCTGGCTCAAGATACCCCGGTTGCGTTGGCTGAGACCTACCCCTTTTATCAGAATACTGCAATTGCCCTGGCATATGGCTATTTGCAAAGCCAGCAGCAAGATGATGGCGGCATTGATGCCTTTGGTTTTGGTTCCAATCCAGGCGGCACCGCACGCGTTATCTATGCCTTAAACGCCGTGGGCTACCCCACCAATACCATGCAGACTGCTGATGGTACTACCCTGCTTGACTTTCTGACAACCCAGGCGGTCAGTTATACCTATGCCAATGGCATACCAGCCGATGAAAACCTTTTCCCTGGTGCGGCCGGGCTCGTGCTGGCGGCGGTAGCGGCGGCCGACGAAGACCCGACCAATTTTGCCGGGGTGAACCTGATTGAAGCGCTGAACAGCACGCTCAAACCCACCGGCGCCTATAGCACCACAGCCGAAGCGGGTTTCTCCAGTGGGGCTGCTAACGCCATCAACCAGTCACTGGCAATCTTTGGCCTGGTTGCCGCCGGACAGCCCATTCCAACAAGCGCCACAGACTGGCTGATCGACCAGCAGGAGACAGCTGGCAGCTGGTCTGGTGGCAGTATTGATGTCACCGGTTATTGCATCATGGCGCTGATCGGTAGCGGGAACGTGCCCCCAACAAACGCCGCGATCCAGCAAGCAAGGGTCTTTTTGCGCAGTCAGCAGACGTCCAGTAGCGCTCTGTGGAATGATACCACTGAATTTGGTGAACCAGCCAATTCTACTGGCTGGTCGATGACCGCACTGGCTACCGCTGGTTATATGCCGGTAACCGAAAGCTGGGCCTCTGGTGGCACCAATCCGCAGCAGGCGCTCATCGCGCTGCAGGATCCTGAGGGCGTTATTGGCAAGAACTTTGCCAATGCCTACTCAACACTGGAAGCGCTCTATGGCTTGACCGCACAGCCGCTCTATATGGCTCCGCCAGCCCGCGTTGCGCGTGCCCTGAGTTGGATAGCGGCGCAACAGAACGCTGATGGTGGCTGGCCTTCTTTTGGTACCGACTCCGACCCCGGTTCAACGCTGGATATTGTTCTGGCTTTTGCATCGGCCGGCTATGATCCCGCCAGTGTAACCAATGGTGGCAATACACCAGTCGATTATCTACAAACCATTGCATCAACATATACCCGTGACGATAACGACATCATCTTTCCATCACAAACTGGCAAACTGATCGTGGGCATTGTCGCCAGTGGTGGCGATCCAACCAACTATGCTCCGGACAACCTCAATCTGGTTACGGATGTGCAATCAACCCTGCAAGATACCGGGGCGTATAGCACCACCGCATTGCGAGGCTTTGCTACTGGTGCAGCCAGCCCATTCAATCAGAGTCTGGTCATATTGGGGTTGGTAGCTGCGGGCGAAGCTGTTCCGCAGAGCGCGATTGACTGGCTGATTGGCGAACAGCAAGCCGACGGCAGTTGGGGCAGCGTGGACAATACGGGTCTTGCGCTTCAGGCCCTCCGTGCTGCCGATATTGCTGTCGATGACCAGGTGATGGTGGCTGCGCTGACCTTCCTCCGTGATAGCCAGGCCGATATTGGTGGCTGGGATGGCAGCGGTGCGACTGATGCCAGTGCTATCAGCACCAATTCAACGGCGTATGCGATCCAGGGTCTCCTGGCGGCCGGGGTTGATCTCAATGACACCCAGTGGCTCACCGATGGACGTTCACCCCTGGGTGTACTGAGTAGCCATCAGAAACCCGATGGCCCATTTGTTTTCAATTGGACCGGTAGCTTTGGTCCTGGCAGCGATAACCTGTTTGCCACCCAGCAGGTCATACCAGCTCTGGTCAACGCCTTTTATCCCTATACCAATATCGACTCCGCAAACCTGGAAGATTTTACCGCTATCACGCTCGAAGCCGACCCTGATCGCATGGTTGCGGTTGCACCGGTGGCTTCTTTTAGTGCCGACCGTACGAGCTTGAATGTGGTGGTACCTTTTGGTAGTGATCTCAATGGTGATGGGACGATGACCCTGGAATGGCGTATCGCTGACGGCAGTTTTACGCCAGTCTCCGCTACGCGCCAGCTTGCCTTCTATGAGGCGACGATTGACCTGGCCGGGACAGATGTGACGCCCCTGGATACGCTTGAATTTCAAGCCACCTTTACCGATAACGATGGTGTGCAAAATGGCACAAGCCAGAGCAATCAAGAGATCGTCACGATCCAGTTGTCGCCAAGTCGGGTGTATTTACCACTGGTTACCTATGGATCTACAACCACTGGCACCACTGATCAGAATCAAGCTGCCTTGGCCGTGCGTTTTAGCGATGGTACCGTCGAAACCGAATGTATCACCTTTAGCGAAGATGAGATCAGCGGCGCTGATTTGCTTGAGCGATCAACCTTGACGGTTGAAACCCTTGATAGTGACTCATTTGGTACGGCGATTTGCAAGATCGGCAATGAAGGGTGTTCAGCAGATACCTGCTTCTGTGATCCAGATTCCTTTTGGAAGTACTTTCTACGCACCGAAAGCGCCTGGGAATCATCACCGGTGGGTGCAAGCAGCCGTATGCTGACCAATGGTGACCTGGATGGCTGGGCCTGGGGCAGCTCTGATGATAGCCAGGCGCAACCACCTGCCGATCTGACATTCAACGATATCTGTTCCGCGGCTTGAGGCGTATCGCTTGCGGTGATAGTGTTACGATATGCATACCGATCACAATAACCGCAATCATAGGGCAGTGCCGCCACCAACCAGACCCGATCAGGTGTTGCTGATTGGTCTGGTCTGGTGTGGGCTGCTCGGTCTTGGCTTATTGCTCGGTGTGCGTATTGGGTATAGCCAGCCAGTGCCGCAACAGGGCGATCATGCTGGCCTGGTGGTGCAATTTGGGGATGGACGGATCATCACCGAGTGTGTCAAACTGGAAGAGAAAGGCTGGTCCAACGCCGAAGAATTGCTGATTGCTGCATCACTCGATGTTGATATTGCGGTAGTGCCTGGTTCAGCCTCAAGCGTCTGCCAGATTGACACCGAAGGCTGCAACACCGATCCCGATGAAGGCGATACCCGTCAGTGTTTTTGTCAGTGTCCCGATGCCAACTCGTGCCAGCGCTGGCTCTACTATGCGTTTGAGCAGGGCATCTGGCAACGGGCATTGCACTGGGAAAGTATGATCAAACCAGGGCATGTTGTTGGCTGGGCTTGGGGCGATCAAGATACGACGCGAATAAGCAAGAGCTTTGCTTTTGAAGAGATTTGTCCGGCGACTACGCCAACTCCAACGGGCACACTCACCAGTACAGCAACAGTGACCAGTACTGCCAGCACGCTCACCCCAACAGCTACAGCTAGCCCGACCAGCATGGCAACAGTGACCCCGACCAGCACGATGACCAGCACAGCCACCATAACGCCAACGCTCACCACGACGCCTGAAGCTCATACCGGGGCGCCCCGGCAGCCCCGGCGCCAGCGCCGGCGAATGACCCAAGTGCCACGCCAACCAGCAGTGCTACGGCTACGTCAACAACAACACCCACGCTAACCGAGACCGCACGACCAACCAGAACCAGAACATCACTCCCAGATGATGCGAGCAGTGATACGCTTACCAGCACACCGATCATCAGCGCTACAGCAGACGCTATGCCGTTGGCAGCTACCAGCACCCCGCCCCCCACCAACAAACACGCTGGTACCTTCAAGCACACCCGAACCAACTATCCCACCA
>JAAURD010000135.1 GCA_012034075.1 Chloroflexaceae bacterium
ATAGATCGGTGCGAGCACCAGAAAAAAGCGCAGCAAGGGAAACGCCAGACTGATGCTGATCACAAACAAGCCAATCAACCCCAACCAGGCTTAGCTGCACGTTCAAGCGACGGTGGCGCAGCATTGCCAGCCAGCCCACCAGCCCAACACTGCCAGCCAGTTGGCCGGCCAGTGCAGCAGGCGCAACTGCAGCGCCTGGCCCGACTCGCTGAGATCTTCCGCGCCGCTGCCGATATAGCCTATCATATTCTGGCCCCAGTGTTGCACAAAACGAACGGGATCAGGGAGCACCACATCAAGCAGACCGATGTTATCTGGAACGTCATGCCAGCGGCCCCAATCGACCCCGCCGTACACGCCCAACCAGATGTTTTTGGCCTGATACTGAAACAGGGGTTGCCCGGTTTGCAGCACATTCACCAGCAGTTGGGGTGATGCGGCTAGCACAAAGCCAGCGGCAAACAGAGCGGCTGTCAGGATGCGGGGACGCCAGGGGTGTGCGGTATCAGCAGATGAACGGACACAGAGGACATGCAAGATGCCCCATGGCAGCAATAACAGGCCCGGATGACGGACGAGAAAAGCACAACCGGCTGCCACACCAGCAAGCACGAGCCATCCGATGCCACTCAGACGCCCGCTGCTGGCACGACCGGCCCGCAGTAAGAGCGCAACCGACAGCGTGCTGGCGGCTGCAAAAGGCATATCACTGCCGATATAGAGCGCATACTGCACGACAAAGGGACTGGAGGCCAGCATGAGCAGCGCCAACAAGGCAGCCAGACGATGCTGGCCGTGCGCACCTGGCGCTGCCGGGTCGGGCAGCACCAATCGTGCCAGCCAGTACCCCGCCAGCAAGAGGACCGCGCCACTGATCGCGGCGAGTAGCCGCGCCGCCAGAAAGGCATTGCCGTCGGTGATGGGACGCACGAGCCAGAGCAACGCGGGATAGCCCAGATGATAAAACGGGTCGGCCTGGAAGACCTGTGCCAGGCTGTCGGTGCGGGTGGCAAAGACGCGAAAGTCTTTCTCTACGCCGGGCACCGAGAGCGTGACATGATCCTGCGCCAGGATCAGCACAATAGCCAGCCATGCCAGCACAAAGAGACCGACCAGCACATCCAACCAGGCGCCCGCTCGGACCACCAGGCACGGCCCATGGCGCAACGCGAGCACTGCGGCCAAGCCCAGCACGACCGCGGGCAAGAGAAAGCGCAGGGGCGCGGGGTAGATTGGCGGTTGGGCGCGGTAGCCAAACACAAACACCAGACCGATGAGCAACAACCAGCCAAAGCGCATTGGCCCGCTGACGACCAACGCTAGCAATAGCGCTGCAATGGCGCCGCCCAGCACCTGGGCCGGGTAGGGCATAATCCAGCCACCGCGGCCGGCTGTCACGCGGTAGGTCACCTGATCGAGCAGGACGCCCACGTCGCGCCCATCATCTGGTAGGCTGGTGGTATCGCTATGCAACTCCAGGACAACATCGCTGGGTTTGCTCCAGCCGTCAGCGATAACAACGGTATGCTCTTCCCAATCACCCGTTGTTCTGAAGGTTGCCAGCGGGTGCTGACCATTGAGCACAATGCGTAGCCGCGGCGGTTCACCGCTCTCTCGCCAGCCCCGCAAGCGCAGGGTGACGCTGGCCGGTAAGCCCGCCTGTGGCAACACCACATACGATACGGCCCGACTCCAGCGGGCACTGCCATCCGAGCCGACCAGGTACTCGTGATGACGGGTGGCGTCGGCTATGCGTTGCGGATCATGGAAACCCTGCACATAGCCAGCATCAAAGCTGCCAATGTCAATGGTGTGGGTAACTGGTAGCTGATAGAGGAAAATAATCAGGGTTGCACCAAGCAGCGCAAACAGCAGGCTGTGCAACCCAATCTTTGTGAAGGCCGACCTCATCCAACGACAGCAGTGGTACGTGGCTGATGGTTACAAGCCTGTATCATCATCGAGCAACGGCGCATCCAAGTCTTCGCTGTTCTCTAAGGCGTCATCTTCGGCCGTAGGCGTTGGTTGCAATGGTTCAATCTCTTCTACGGGCACATCGCCGTCTGGTGATGATAACAACATTCGATGCACCCATCCCGACCGTGTTCCATTGGGGTTTTCGATCGACGAACTGTCCGAATAACTATTCCCCAGGCGCACCAGATACCACTGGTAATCGTTGGAGCGAGCCAGAAAGAGGATCTCGTCGCCCTGACTTAAAAAGCCAATCGGCTCATTGCGTACCGATGGAAAGGGCCGCACATTGGCGGCATTGAGCACCGTTCCGCGATAAAATTCGCCGTCGGGTTCGGCAATCACGGGTGATGCGTCGCTCTCTGCGGCGCTGGTTGGTCGGCGCGATGGTGTGGGCTGGGCGGTTGGCGCTGTCAGGAGTGGCGATGACTCATCCGTGCCCGAGTCATCGTCGTTCTCGCCAATGGGTGCTGCCACTGCATTCAAATCGCCTGGCCGCACCTGCCGGATTTGCTCAAATTCATCACGCATGGTCGTCACCACGCTAAACGCCAGAATCAACGAGAGAATCATCAGCACACAGGTGATCGCCGTCTTCATCAGTTCCAGGCTCTGCGACCAGATGCCCTGCACCTGGACCTGATCCAGCACACTTTGTGCCGCGCCGGAAACTGACTCGCCCCAGCTGGTACGGCTGTGATCCTGCTGGGCGACCCGCCGTAGCTCAAAAATCGCCCACATATCGCCAACCTGGGAGAGCGCACGCACCACACTCCAGCGCACATTGCTATTGGGATGACGTAACGCGCGGATCAGCGCCGACGTGGCGCGTCCACTGCCAATCAAACCCAGTGCTTCGGCCGCGCGATACGAGGTCAGCCATGGGTATTGGGGTAAAAGCGCTTCGTTGAGCGATGGTATGGCCGTTGCGCCCATCTTTACCAGTTCATCTACGGCATTGGCATGCCGTGGGTGCTGCGGGTCGCCCAGTGCGTGCATTAAATCGGCAAGCTGCTGATATTCCGGGTCGTCCTTTTTGCGCTGCGAGGTCGGCTCTTTGCCAAAGTGGCTCACCCGTTCGGTGACACTTTGCAATACCTGGCCTACCTGGGTCACCGCGCTGCGATCAACGGGCGTACTTCCCGATGGTGGGGTATCTGATGAAAACGTTGTGTTATGTGGTCTATGTGTGGTCATAGGGATAAAAGAATGGCTATCATGATACTATGAAGCGGGTTCCATGTTGGTGGACCTGATGTACCTCAGGTCGAAATATAGGGACTCAAACGAGTTACAATCGCATCCAGAATAGCGATTGCTGTCTGCTGTTTACTCTGTTGTGGCAACGACGTGGTAGCGCCATTGCGATCTATCAAGGTTACCTGAATCATTGATTGGGCCATCGTGGCAACCGCATGATTGGCAACAATCATGTGTAGTTCTTTGCGTTCCAATTTGTCTTGGGCATTTTCCAGCATGTTCTCTGTTTCGGCGGCAAACCCCACTTTAAACAGATTATGGCGATAGGCCAGTTCGCCCAGAATATCCGGGTTGCGCACCAGGTTCAATGTCAGACCATCGGTGCCGTTCTTTTTGATCTTCTGGTCATGCACCGATTCGGGCCGAAAATCAGCCACTGCGGCATTCATAATCAGAATATGCGCCTGGCTGCAGGCTGCTTCCACGGCATCACGCATCTCTAGCGCGGTTTCCACTGGCACAAACGTCATGGCCGATGGTGTTTTCAGGCTTGTTGGGCCACTGATAAGCGTTACATCGGCGCCCATATCACGGGCAGCCGTCGCCAGCGCATAGCCCATCATACCGGATGAGCGGTTACTGATAAAACGTATCGGATCGATGGGTTCGCGGGTTGCCCCGGCTGTGACTACCACCCGCCGACCCCGCAACGCTCCATGGTGCTTGCCCAGCAACGAGCGGATCTCACCTTCAATCGTCTCTGGTTCGGGTAAGCGGCCCTTGCCCACCATGGGTTCCGCCATCGGTCCCTCTTCTGGCTCAAGCACACTAAAGCCGCGACCACGCAAAATCGCAATATTCTCCTGAGTGGCGGCGGCGGCATACATCTGTACATTCATTGCCGGTACACAGAGTACAGGCGCGGTGGTTGCGAGCACCGTGGTGGTTAACAAATCATCACACATACCGGTGGCAATCCGTGCCAACGTATTGGCTGTGGCTGGTGCAATCACCACCATATGGGCCTGTACGGCCAGGGCAATATGTTCAACCATATGATGTTCTGGCAACGACCACATGTCATCAAAAACAGGCCGCCCCGTGAGTGCCTGGAATGTTGCTTTGCCGACCAACTGCTGTGCCGCCTCGGTCATGATGACATCGACCTGCGCTCCCCCCTGAGTCAGACGACGGGCTAATTCGGCAACTTTATAGGCGGCAATGCTGCCGCACACACCAAGCACAATTCTCCGATTGTTGAGAATAGACATAATATCAAGCACTACAGAACCGCGAAACCAGATCAGGCAATTCGCATTGTAGCATTAGCCAGCATTATCGTCAATTTGCGACTGCTGATTGCTTGTCGGGTATGGCCTTTGCTTCGGAGCGAAAACGTTGCTCACGACGTTTAATAGGAGTGTCTCCCCTTTTGATCATCGGGGATGCAAAATCCATGTTATGATACACGTGACGTGGACATCGAACGTTGTTCTGTACGATGAGGATTGACTTGTATGCTTGCCGATGGCACCTTCATTCAAAACCGGTATCAGATCGTCCGTAAAATTGGACAGGGCGGCATGGGCGCAGTGTATGAAGCGATTGATACACGCCTGGGCAATCGTGTGGCTTTAAAACAGACAATTGTCGAGGGTGAACAGTTTGACCGCGCCTTTGAACGGGAAGCCCGCTTGCTCGCCAGCCTGCGCCATGCGGCGCTCCCCGTGGTCAGCGATTTTTTTAGCGAGGGCGAGGGCCAGTTCCTGATCATGCAATATATCCCCGGTGATGATCTGGCAACGCTGCTCAAACAACGCAGTCACCCATTTCCGGTCGATCAGGTGCTCGACTGGGCCGATCAGATCCTGAGCGTGTTGGAATACTTGCATCGCCAGGAGCCGCCGATTATCCACCGTGATATCAAACCGCAGAATCTCAAACTGACGAGCGAGGGCCAGGTTGTCCTGCTTGATTTTGGCCTAGCCAAAGGCATGCAACAGTCGCAAACGACGACCACGACGCGCAGTTTGTTTGGCTACACCCCGCAGTATGCACCGATGGAGCAAATTCAGGGCACCGGCACTGACTCACGCAGCGACCTCTATGCGGTGGGGGCGACCATTTATAACCTGCTGAGCGGCCAGGCGCCGGCCGATGCGCTGACCCGTGGTTCGCGTATGCTCAGCGGGGAAGCCGATTCGCTCAAACCGGTCCACGAAATCAACGCCGAGGTGCCCGTAGCGCTGAGTCAGGTGTTGCTACAGGCCATGTCGATGAATCCCCGCGAACGGTTTCAAACTGCCACCGCTATGCGCATGGCTCTGCAGCAGCCGAACGCTCCAGCGATGACCGGCGAAACGGTGCATATGACGCCGCTTCCGCCAGTACCAGCGACCGGTCCAACCCAGCGAGTGCTGACCTCACCCAGACCCGCCGAATCTGTTACCCAACGACCCGAACGACCAGCCACCCCGGTCATACCGCCTGAGCCGGCGGTTGGGCACAGCCAGACAGCAAACCCTCGACGCTGACCGGGCGCAAAGCTGGTGCGGGGCTGATGCTGGGTTGGATGCTTACCAGCAGCCTGTGCTGTGCTATCGTCTGTGGTACCACCGCTTTAATGGTCATAGGCAAACTCCCTGGTGAGATAAATATGCTGATCGTGCTGTTAAACCTGCTGGTAATGCCCTTTGGGTTTATCGGCAGCCAATGGTTTATTTTGCGCCAGTATATGCGGCGGGTTCTTGGCTGGCTACCGGCGACGCTCATCGGTGGGGTGTTGGGCATTATCCTTGCGAGCATTGTGCTGGTGCCGCTCACCTTTGTATTAACCGAAATGGACGAACTAGAAGATATTGCTATCAATGCCAATATCTGGCTCGGCGCCGCATGGATTTTTCTCGGTCCGTTCCTTTTTGGCATCGGTATCAGCATCCCCCAGGCGCTGACGTTGCGCCGGCATGTGCGCGGTGCCTTCTGGTGGGTTGTTGCCAGTATGCTGGGCTGGGCTGCCCTCTGGCTCAGTGGCTTGCTGGCAGCCGTGCTCCTTTTGGCGCTAAATAGTGGTGACCCGCCTGAATCAAAGACAGTACAGGTTGTCTTTGCCATGATCACCGGCGGCACGGCCGGGGCAGCCTATGCGTTCATCACCAGCATTGCGCTGGTGTCGATGATCAACCGAAGTCATCGCGCCACCTGATGACGTTCTGCCAGCGGCGCCTGGGGCTTGCCGCCCCAGGCTGAACCATGAGCAAGCCCGCTTCGGGGGCTGTCGGCGCAGCCAGCACGAAGCGCTTTTTTATGGGTCGGTGTGTTGTGCGCAGCACATGGCAGTCTGTTGGTGTTGGTTCAGCACGCTGCGTCGCTCCACATTGTGCTGCTGGGGAATCTGCCAAAAACCACATGGATCACCGGCAACACGCAGCGCTAATCCTGCTATAATACACAGGCATCAGCGTCGTCAGCAAAGCAACATTCCCTCCACATACAACGTCTGATGGCAAAGATAACACTGGGAGGATGATATGAACGAAGAACACACAGCTATCGAGCGTCGCACACTGCCGGACAACCCGCAGCTCGCCGACGCTGTGCAGCGATCGCGGAATGCCTGGCATACCCTCTTCTGGCGTATCCAGAGTATCACCCCTGGCAACCTGGTGCGCTTCCTGATGGTGCTTGGCGGCCTTCTTGCCCTAGGCTATTTTGTGTGGAGCTATCGGATTGCCCTTTCGCCCTTTTTACTTGGACTTATTCTGGCCTATGTAACGGCGCCGCTGGTCAATGCGCTGGCCCGCTTTCTGCCCCGAACCATGGCGGTCTTGATCATCGTTGTGCTCGAATTACTCTTTCTGCTGCTGCTCATTGCGGCCATCGTGCCCCTGGTCTTTCAACAACTCTCAGGGCTGCTGCTCAACATGCCCCGTGGCCCCGAACTCCGCGCCATGTTTGATGATCTGACCATCTGGTTTCAAGACTTGCCTCCCACCACCCAGGAGTTTCTGCGTTCCTCCTTCAATAGTGTGACCGATACGTTGCGTGGCAATTTTATGGTGTTTGCTCAGGGCATCATCGATTTTGCGCTCGCTAGCGTCTTTAACATGCTCAATACCTTTGGGTTTATCCTTGGCTTTCTGGTTATTCCGACGTTTCTGGTCTCTATTCTCAATGATCAGAGCAAAGGCGTGCGTGCGATCAACCGCGTCTTGCCCAACTGGTTCCGTGCCGATTTCTGGGGCATTATGCGCATTATTGATCGCTCACTCGGTGGGTTTTTTCAGGGTTTGCTGATCCAGGGAATCATTGTTGCGCTCCTGGTGTACAGCGGTTTTGTCCTGATCAATGAAATGGGCTTGACATTTATGCCCTATACCCTCTTGCTTGCGTTGATCGCTGGTTTGATGTATCTGGTACCGGCCATCGGTGCGATCCTCGGCACCCTGCCGGCGCTCGCTGTAAGCCTGACGACCGAGGGCAGTAATACGTTCCTGATCCTGGGTATGTTTGTGCTGGTTCATCTTATTATGGGGCAACTGGTGAACCCCCGCATTGAAAACCGTTTCGCCGCCGGGGTTCACCCGTCTGTGATGGTCATTGCGGTCGTTATCTTCAGTCAATTCGGGCTGATCTGGATCTTGCTGGCATCCCCAATGACGGTGATTATCTGGGACCTGTTTCGCTATATCTTTGGTCGTTTCGGCAATCGACCAGCCGGCCTGATGCCGGAAGAACCATTACCCGTGCCAGCATCAGCCGCTACCACACCGCGCCGTTCCTACCGCCGCCGGCTCCTGCTGGCTCGCCGGCGCATCCGCTCATCTGAGCCGCAAAGCTAAACCAGAAGGAGAGTTGCTGCTATGGACGATAGGGAAGACATGCCAATGAGTACCGAAACGCTGGTCCAGCTCTCGCAGGTGCGGGTGCCCCTGGAACAGGCCAGCGAGGTCTTTGTCACCGAGGATGCCAGCGGTCGCATTCCGATTGTGGTGATGACCCGGCGCCAGAGCCGGATTCGTACCGCTATCCTGATTGTTGGTGCTGCCTTGATTGCTGCCAGTATCGGATCAGGTTTTGTCATCAACAATGTTTCACTCACGATTCTCCTGATCGTTGCTGGTATTGCCGTAGTGTTTATGAGTATCTCCACCAGTTTTTATGTAATCATTCCTGAAGGTGCCAGTGCCTTGCTGAGCAAGCGGGGCAAATATCTGCGTACCATTGGCAGCGGGGCCTCGGTGATTCCGCCCTGGATCTTTGTCACCCATCTGGTGACGCGGCGTGAGATACCATTTGATGTGCCGGTTTCTGATGCGCCGACCGCCGACAATGTCCGTGCATCGCTCGATGTGGTGATTACCTTTGTTATCTCAGACCCATACAAATTTGTGTATAGCATTTCGGCCGGCGATTTTGATCATGTGTTGCAGGCGTCGTGCCAGGACCGCTTGCGTTCGCTTATCCGCTCAACCTCGGCTGATCAGGTGCTTGATCTGGTGCGCTACGACACGACCGAGCTGCGTGAGGCCCTGACCGATCAGGTGACTTCGTATGGGGTCACGATCCGCCGGGTCAATATTATCAATGCCCAGCTTCCCGCCGCCTTTCTCGAATCGCTGGAAGCACGACAGCTCTCCATTTTGCAGCGTGCCGAACAGACCGAACGTCATGCACTGGCACAACGCCGACAGGAAGACACCGAAACCCTGGCGCGGCAGGAGGTTGTTGCCCGTGTGGAACGTGACCGCGAGGAGCTGCGGGTGCAGGTGCAGCGGGCCGAAGTGCGCCGCTGGGTAGCAGAGCTGGAAGCCGAGGCCGAAATGCTCCGTCGCTCGTGGCTGGATGAGATGCTGCGTCGTTACCCCAATGTGGTGGAATATGAGCAAAAAATGGCACGGCTGGATGTTGCCCGTGCCCTTGCTGGCAATAGCCGCACGATTTTGCAGGCGGGCAATCTGGATGAGTTTGTCCGTTCGATCACGGTGCGTGATCTCTGGCAAGAGTCGCGCACGCCTGCTGAGCACGACCCGCAAGCCGCGGAGATGGGTCAGGTTGGACCGGCTGGAGATGGCACGAGCGAGTTGCTCCAATCCGATGGCTTTGCGCCAGATGGGCAGGAAATATCCGCTGCGATCATTGAGGACGCCGATGCGTGGGCTTCTGGAGAACAGCAGAGATGATGACACGCAAGCATGTGAGCACTGCCAGGAGCGGTCGTCTCACGCGGGCATGGTACGAATTGCCAGACGCTGCGCGGCTGCGTGTGCTGATCCTGGCCGGGTTGCTGACAATGGGGGTGCTGCTCTCGCTGCTGGTGGCCTGGTTCAGCCCTGGTATCTGGTGGCATATCTGGCTCAACCTGGGCAGTGAGTTGATTGGCACGGCACTGACCTTTTTGCTGGTGGATCTGTTGCTTCAACGCCATGGATCAGCTGCTCAGGCCGAAGCTGCCACACCCGCCGAACCGAACACCTATCTCTCGCGCCCGCAGCTGATTGCTCGCCTGGGCAGTCGTGCCTCGCGGTTTGCGCTTTCCGCCGCCGATGCGTTGCGCTCACAGGGCTGGCTCACGGATGACTCGCTGCATGGCGCGGCGCTCCAGGGTACGAACCTGCAGGGCGCGAACCTGGCATATGCCCAGCTCAACGCGGTCAATTTGAGCGACGCCAACCTGGCGCATGCCGACCTGGACCATGCGCTGCTACGGGAAGCGCGGCTGGATGGGGCGAACCTGGAGCAGGCCTATTTGCAGCATGCCGACCTGGAGCAGGCCAGTCTGGTGGCAGCACGCCTCAACGCGGCCGACCTGCGTCAGGCCAACCTGACCGCCTGCGAGTGCATTCTCACCGATATGCAGCAGAGCAGCCTGCACGCGGCCACGCTGCGCCGCGCCCTCTTAAGCCGCGCCAATTTGCAGCACGCCGACCTGCAACATGCCGACCTGACGGGCGCCCAGGGCCGCGAAGTAGACTTGCGTGGCGCTAACCTGCGCCATGCTCGGTTGCATACCGCCCGATTCGATCATCCCATCTGCAATGAAGAGACGATTCTGCCCGACGGCCAGCACTGGTCTCGCAGCCATCAGATCCAACCCTTCACCGAAACCGCCGAGCCACCCGCCGCCCCTGCCCCAAAAGCGGATATCACCCGCAACGGCACCCGACACGCGGAGGATATCCATCTCTTGCGCCTGCTGCTCAACGAGCCGGAGGATACCGAAGAACGCTGAGCGCGGCGACCCTACAGACCAGGAACGACTGCACTTCCGACTCCCTTCTGCCCTTTGTGGGAGAAGGGTCGGGGATGAGGGGCAGCAGCGTTCTCCATGAAAAGAGCGTCTGAGATTCACCACAAAGAGCACGAAGGACACAAAGGACGATTGCCACGTTCCAACACATGAATGAGCCAGTCGGGAATATCCTCCACGGCTGCCTGGGGAAAGAGCGATGCTCGCCACATACGGCGGACGAAGACCGCGCGAACCTGTTCCAACGTGAAATCACTGTAGGTCATACCACACCTTCTGCCACAGCCCAATCTGGTCCTCTGGCTCAGAATGGAGCAGGGCCAGCTTCAAAAATCATGCGCTGACCGTCGTTGGTGATGAGCTGTAGCCGTTCATTCTGCACTTCGTAGCGCTGTACCATTTCGAGCATGGCAAAGTACGCCTGCTCCTGTTCCATGATGCCCGGCGGGTCAATGCAGATCATGCGGGTGGAAGCTGGCGGCGTGAGTGCGAGCCGGTCGCCGGTGATGCCAAAACCGGCGGTGTAGGTGTTGCAGCCGCCCGAACCGCTGGCACGTTTGCTGAGCGAGTCGAAGTTGAGGGTGATTTCGCTGCCTGCTAGCGTGGCGGTCTCAATCCCCGTTGGGCCATATGAGCGCAGCACCCAGAGGCGGCGTTCCAGGCTGGCTGGGTCGCTCACGGGTATGCCAAAGGTTACTGGAATGCGAAATAGCGCCATCGGCTGACCATCCACCGGCGATGGCGAAAAGGCTACCAGGAAGCCTGATTGATTGGTAGCGGGGGGTATTGAGAGATCGATAGACCAGTTACCATCGCCGCCGACCTCGGCCGCTTGCAGCGTGGTTGGGGCTTGGGTCAGTGTTTCGCCATCGCTGGTCTGCGCCTGCACCACCACGTTGCCCTCAAACAGTCCCTTGCCCCAACCGCTCACGGTAAAGACCGTATCGGTGATGGTGGCAAAGGGCAACGGCTCGTTGATCGTTACGGCAATATCTGGCTCTGTGCTGCCAAAGAGCACACTGACTGCATCGCTGGCCAACGCCAGGCCATCGACCGGTGAGGGGGCATCGGCGTAGATCAGGCCATAGCTACCGGGGGTCGCTTCGATGGTCATCGGTCATACTCCAGGTGCCGCTTTGCAGGGTTGTGGGTTCTTGTAGCAG
>JAAURD010000136.1 GCA_012034075.1 Chloroflexaceae bacterium
CGACCGCCGTGGCTCGGAAGCCGTCGCTCACGTGCGGAGTATTGCCTTGAAGCGGTGGAGCGGTGGAGCGCAAAGCGGATAGCGGAAGCAACCCGCGGCGTTGCACCATGGAGGCACGGAGACACGGAGTGTACGGCGTGTACCCGGAGACACGAAGACACGGAGGTCAGCGGTTCGTTCTTTGTGTCTCCGGGGTGTCCTTTGTCGTAAATGTTCGTTTGCCGCTCATTCCGGACCGTTCGCCTTCCTCCCTGCACTATAGGGGTGCGGCTTCGCGGGAATGCCAGGAGAGATCGGGCAGCAGGCGGCTCCCTGAGTCCCTTGTGGACACAGGTCCGGGTATAAGGAGCAGCAGTGGCATCGTCTACTCGCTCCCCTTAGGCGGGCTTGCCCTATCGGGCCGGGGTGAGGGGCTAAGCTTCAACGCTGAAATCAATCCATCGGTCTAAACCCCATCTAAATACCCCCCTGCTATGCTGATTGCAGAAAGAAGCCGACAGACGTTTCTGGCAGTCATATTGGAGGAGAGGGGTCGGGGGTGAGTGGCCACTGAACCATAGGACAACGCGGTTGTCCCAATTATCAATTATCCAGAGACCTGAAAGGAGACTATCGTATGCACGTACCATCGCTCTCGTCTACTTCATTGCAGACACAGCAGGATATCCGGCGATTTGTAAGGTTTGCGGTTGTAGGCATGCTGGGCACCCTGATCGATATTGTCCTGTTCACACTCTTTTATGAGTGGCTGGGAATGCCAACCCTGCTTGCCAATACGCTCTCGTACAGCGTGGGCATACTCAATAATTTTGTACTCAACCGCACCTGGACCTTTGGTGATATCCAGCGGCGGGCTATTGAGAAGCAGTTTCTCCAGTTCACGCTCATCAGCCTGAGCGCATTGATGCTAAACAACATCCTGGTGTTGACCCTGGCAACACCGCTTGGCGATCTGTTTGCGGCACCCCAGTGGGGCTACCTTTTGGCGAAGGTGTGTGCCACCGCTGCTGGTTTTTTCTGGAACTTTTTTGCGAACCGTTATTGGACATTCAGTCTCTGACGGGGTGCAGCGTGCTGCGCCCATCATCTGAAAGGAGCATCCTTGTATGAATATGGAACATTGTCTACCACACGGGAGTGAGACCGTAGGCGCGGCTTTTAGCCCCGTATCCGCCCTACCACACAGGGCGGATGGGGAGCAACGCTATCAATTGTCAATTTCGCTGATCGTGCCGGTGTACAACGAGGAAGCGGGATTAGCCGAACTCTACCGCCGGGTTCAGGCGGTGATGGATACGACTGAGGAAACCTGGGAACTGATTCTGGTAAATGACGGCAGTTATGACCGTTCGGCGGCGATTATTGCCGCACTGCACAGCAAGGACGCACGAGTACGCGGTATCAGCTTCACCCGCAACTTCGGCTTCCAAATTGCGGTGACTGCGGGTATGGATGCTGCGCGTGGACAGGCGATTGCCCTGTTAGATGCCGATTTGCAAGACCCACCGGAGGTCTTGCCACAGATGATTGCTCGTTGGCGTGAAGGCTACGATGTTGTCTACGGCGTTCGCAGCTCACGTGAGGGCGAAACCTGGTTCAAACGTGCAACTGCGTCGCTCTTTTACCGGCTTATCCGACGCATCACCAACATCAATATCCCGCTTGATACCGGCGATTTTCGCTTGATGGACCGGCGCGTGGTGGATGTCATTCGCCAGATGCCCGAACACCATCGCTTTCTGCGGGGCATGGTCAGTTGGGTCGGCTTCCGCCAGACCGGCGTGACCTACCAGCGCCATGCACGGTTTGCCGGCAACACCCATTTTAGCGTGGGCAAAATGGCCCGCTTTGCGCTCGATGCGATTACCAGTTTCTCCTACGCACCGCTGCGGCTTGCCAGCTTTATTGGCTTCGTGGTGGCCATATGCAGCATCATCGCGATTATCGGCGTTATCGGCATGCGCCTGTTCGACGCTTCGCAACCCTTGTTAGGACAGGCCACCACGCTGGTGACTGTGCTGTTTCTGGGCAGTGTGCAGCTGATTGGCATTGGCGCTCTGGGTGAATATCTGGGACGCATCTATGATGAAGTAAAAGGACGCCCGCTCTATCTGGTTGACCAGCGCTGGGGCTTCGATGAAGTGCAGAACCGCACTGAAAGGAAAGCGATATGATACGCACAAACACCCGACCTGCATCGGCTGAGCCCATGCAGGTAACAGCATCACGATACACGCTGAGGGGATCGCTCCATCTGGTTGCTCTGGGATTGATTCTCTTGCTGGCAGCCCTGCTGCGCTGTGCCAACCTGGAGGCGCTGGGCTATGCCAACCATTACTATACCGCTGGGGTCGCCAGTATGCTCCAATCGTGGCAGAACTTCTTCTTTGTGGCGGCTGAGCCGGGCGGTTCGGTGAGCATTGATAAGCCGCCAGTCGGACTGTGGTTGCAGGCGATTTCGGCCTCTCTCTTTGGTCTCAATGGCGTTGCCGTGCTGTTGCCACAAATCATCGCGGGTATCTTATCGGTCTGTGTCCTCTACCATCTGGTAAAACGAACATATGGTGTACCTGCTGGATTGCTGGCAGCGTTAGTGCTGGCTATCACCCCTATCGTTGTGGCAACCGACCGCAACAATACCATCGATAGCACGCTGATCTTGACGCTGTTACTGGCAAGCTGGGCCTTTCTCAAAGCAACCGAACAGGGTATGCTCCGTTATCTTCTGCTCGGGGTCGCCCTGGCCGGCATCGGCTTTAACATCAAAATGCTACAGGCGTATTTGCCCTTGCCCGCCTTCTACGGGCTCTATCTGCTGGGGGCCAAAACGCCGCTGTGGCGCAAACTGGCTAACCTCGCACTGGCAACCGTGCTGCTGCTGGCGGTCTCGCTTTCATGGGCGATTGCGGTCGATCTGACACCGGCGGATCAGCGCCCGTATGTTGGCAGCAGTGGCAATAACTCCGTGATAACCCTGATGCTGGGGTACAATGGCATCAATCGGCTGGTTGGCATGGAGGGCCACGGCAACCAGCCAGAAGGCTCTTTTGACGATGATGACGGGCGCGATGATCAGATGGCGACCCCATCACAAGCAGATGCCAACGATGGCGCCTTCCAACCAGGGCCAGGTGCGCCACCGATGAACGCCAATGGTGGGCCGGGTGCGCCAGAAGGTCCTGGCGGTCCGGGTGGCGGCTTTCCGGGCACTGGACAGGCTGGCCCGCTTCGGCTCTTCACAACCCCGCTAAGCAAAGAAATGAGCTGGTTGCTGCCGTTCGGGCTGTTCAGCATCGGGCTGCTCACGTTCCGCTCGCGCCTGCGCTGGCCCATCACCGCGCAACATCAGGCCGTAGTGCTCTGGGGCGGCTGGCTGGTCACTGGTGTCGTTTTCTTTAGCATTGCCGGGTTCTTCCACGAATACTATTTGTCATCGCTAGCAGCCCCCCTGGCAGCCCTGGTTGCCATCGGCGCAATCGAACTCTGGCGACTTCGGGGCGAACATCCACGGCTTGCCACACGGCTGCTGCTGCTGGCAACCAGTGTCACCCTGGGGTTACAGTTGCTCACCGCCTATGCATTTGTGGGGGACGCCTGGTGGCTGGCAATCAACGGTGTGCTCTTCGCATCGGGCGCGGTGCTTCTGCTAATAACCGTGAAACGACCTCTTTCAAGCACCGTAGCGATAGGGTTTGTCACCGTCATTGCAGCGCTCTTGATCCTACCGAGCATCTGGTCGGCATTGACAACGATCAATGCCAGTGCCAACCAGTCGCTGCCAAGTGCTTATAGTGGTCAGATATCAGGACCAGCCAATGAGGGCGATGTGCAGGTCAATCAGGAGCTTATCGACTACCTGGGAGAGCACACCCAGGATACAAAATACCTGATGGCGGTACCCAGCTCCCACGAGGGCGCCGATTATGTGCTCGCAATGAATCGACCGGTGCTCTACCTTGGCGGCTTTATGGGCCAGGATGAGGTAGCCAGCGGTGCCGACCTGAGCGATATGGTGGCAGCCGGCGAATTACGCTACATCTACTGGCGAGCCAACACCAGCGAGAGCGAAGCAAACCCGATGGCAATGGGGCCGGGCGGTGGAAATGCCGAAATCACCACATGGGTAGCCACCAGTTGTGTCGCAGTTGAAGGGTTCACTGCCGAATCTGAGAACCAGTTCAGCATCCTCCCGGATGGTGCGGCCGCCGATGATGGCCGAGCCGACGACGGCCGGGCCGATGGTGGCATGCCTCCCGGCCGAGGACAAGCCCTGACCTTGTATGACTGTGGCGGATAGACGGCCTAGAGCGATCTCATACCAAATGGCGTTCATCTCAATGAGCATAGGTGGGCTTGCAGCCTGCTTTGTAAGGAGCCCCGCGCTGCGCCTCTACAAAGCAGGCGCACCGCGTTCTAGCTGTAGGGGCGTCAGCGTGCTGCGCCCAACGGTCACCCGAATTTGGTATAAGCGTTGGAGCGCAAAAGCGCAAAGCGGAGAGCGGAGAGCGGCGTGTACCACGGAGACATGGAGGTCATGGGGTTCGTTCTTTGTATCTCCGTGGTGTCCTTTGTGGTAAATGTTCGTTTGCCCCTCATTCCGGACCCTTCGCCTTTCTACCTGCACTGTAGGGGCGCGGCTTCGCGGGAATGCCAGGGGAGATCGGGCATGGCACCGGCTACACGCTACCCTTGTGGGAGAAGGGCTGGGGATGAGGGGTTGCGGTCGGGACGACCGCACTGCGTAGGTGCGGCTTGCAGCCGCACGCGCCAAATTCATCTCAAAGCCGCTGCAATGCCAGCCTGTAAGCTGCCCCGGGTGATGATCCCGCTCAGGTCAACCCCCAGATGCACCAGCGTCTGCGCAATCTGTGGCCGAATACCGGTCAGCATCATCTTTGCACCGAGCAAACGCACCGCCTGAGCAGTCTGAATGATGGCCTGGGCTACCTGCGTGTCAACTACCGACACACCGGTAATATCGAGAATAACCATGCTGGCACGTTGTCGTGCTACCCCATCGAGCAACGTTTCCATCACCTGCTGCGCCCGGCCGCTGTCAATAGTACCAATCAACGGCATCATCATCACTGTATCGGAGAGCGGGATAAGCGGTGTGGAAAGCTCACGCAAGGCTTCGCGCTGAGCGTCGATAATCTGCTGTTGGAGGGCAGCGCGATCTGCTTCCATGCGTCGTTGCGCAGTCACATCATGGTCAATGCCACGATAGCCACACATGGTACCATCGGCCGCAAAGAACGGCACCCCGTTCGTCTCTACAATAACTTCACATCCATCTTTGCGCAAGAGCCGATTTTCAAAGCGGTGTAACGGCTGCTGCTGCTGCAACGCTACCTGAAATATGATCGCGACGCGTTCGGCTTCATCGGGCGGCATAAAGTCAAATGGCGATTTGCCGATCATTTCTTCCGGGGTGTAGCCCAGGAGTTCAATCACACCAGGGCTGCTGTACGCATACAAACCATCAGCATTGACTTCCCAGATCCAGTCGTCAATCGACTCAACGAGGCTGCGATATCGCTCCCGTTGCGCATAAAATGCATTCTCCATCTGTTTGCGTTCGGTAATATCTGTGGCAATGCCAGCAATCGCATGAATAGCCCCTGATTCATCATACATCGGCATCCGAACGGATAGAAAGGTATGCAGGCCATCCTCCTGGTTAACCGTCTCTTCAAGCGAAATCGGTTCACCGGCATCAATTGCCTGTTGCTCATTGGCTCGCCATTGCATTGCAAAGGCCAGTGGAAAGAGTTCCGTATCCAGCTTTCCTTGCATCGCTTCAGGCGATAAACCCAGCAATGCCGACGTCTGTTTATTCACGAGCAAAAAACGCCCGTTCAGGTCTTTCAGATACATAGCGGCCGGGGATGAGTCCATCACGGTGTGTAGCAATTGCTCACGCAAACGCAATTCCTCGGTCCGTTCGCGGACACGCTGTTCCAATTCGGCGTTCAATTGCTCAAGTGCATCTTCAGCTTGTTTGTGCAGGGTGATGGTATCGAAGCTCACGCCGACGCAGTGGCCCGGTAACGGAAAGGCACGCACGGCAAAAGCGCTTTCGATGACATGATCATCACGATAAACCATCTCAAATGCTACGGTATTGCCTGTACGTACTACATCGCTGTATATGTGTGGAATGGACTGCTCACGTAATTCGGGAAAGTTCTCATCCAGAGTTTTACCAACGATGTCTTGCGGTTCAGCGCCGGTAATCCATTGCACCGCAGGGTTTGCGGCAACTAAACGCAACGTCGCATCATTGTCCAGGTCTTCAAGATGATAGATAAAGATACCCTGTGGCAATTGATTGAAGAGGCTGAGGTATTGGGCATTCTGCTTTTCTATTTTTCGCAGGTGCTGCCACAACACCTGGTTTTCTCGCGGTCGTTGTTCGCTGGTTCTTTCTCCCATGATCTCTCTCTTTCTCTTCAGAGCGGCAATCTCAAGACGCCCAGTGTCTGTTGCCGACCAGCATACCTTGAGCAGACCACATGGTTCTCTGCAGCAACGGCATCAGACAGCGCTGAATTGAGCATGCGGTGCTCGCTATGATGTTGTTGGAGACCAGCAGACAGACGTCCATCGATGGGCAGGCTTGTTTGCCCGGCCCGTTTCATCTCAGGATACCAAATGCACCGTGTTTTTCCTATCATACGTACTACGGAAAGTCGGACAGAAATATACGTAGTTTTGCTTGCAGCAAGAGGCTGGTAAAGCCAGTACGCTGTTTTCGTCGCTTTATGCAGTGTACACACGATCTGCTATATACGCACAGGGCGTCTGATAGATAGTCTTTATTCATTCACATATAAAGAATAAGAAAATGAAAAGAAAAACCATAAAAGACAAATAGACATGCTAAAGACCATATTCTCTGCTTTTTACAAGATAGTTCATACCATACAGCAATGTTTTTATGTAGAATATCTTGTTTCAGGTTTCACTTGACACATATGTTATAATGAAAGAGACAATAAGAAGTACCTATGAAGTGTTTGATGGTGGT
The DNA here is from genome assembly GCA_012034075.1 of Chloroflexaceae bacterium. Classification (GTDB taxonomy): domain Bacteria; phylum Chloroflexota; class Chloroflexia; order Chloroflexales; family Chloroflexaceae; genus JAAURD01. The sequence continues at coordinate 7,031 of JAAURD010000136.1, forward strand.
TTGATATTCTTGTAATGAAGATTTTGACCTCAATCATGCTGATTAGAAAAACGTTGAAATAATGACTTTCATGCTATCAAAGGAGGTTTTTTTATGTCTATACACTCATCATCAGAACGAAAACAACACTCGGAATCGTGCAACGATCAGGGACACAGAAACTGGACCGGTATCCTGCGTCGTGCTGGTGGCTGGTTCTGTATCGTGCTAGGTGTATTAACCATCTGGTGGCCGATACCCGTTGGCTTACCCCTTATTGTGGTAGGTGTTATGCTTGTTGGGCTGCATTCACCAGAGATGGAGCGCACCCGTAGTTCACTGGAGCGGGGATTGCGACAGGCAAGCCAATCATCGAATCCTGTACTCAGGTGGGTTGGTCATCGCGGTTTGCGCATTGAACGTCAAGCCAGTCGCGAAATTGAGCAGGAAGAAGAGCAGAACGAATCCACAAAAGATGATAATCGCCGCGAATCATAACCAGGATACCTTGTTTAGCGCCAAACCAGGGGAACAAAGAGACGCAAAGGTGTTTGCTCTGGCATAGAGCGGTGTACCTGTTGCCCGGTGAGCGAGTTGGATGTCCATGCATACAGGTTTTTTTCAAAGACGATCAATTGTGCTGCATAGTTATGGGCATCACCCAGACCACCCTGTTCAAGCACAGTCCAATCGACGCTGATACCATCATGGCAAGGATGCCGCTGGTTTGCCAGAGTTCGAGCCCGGTGGTTTCATTGATCACCGCAATAACGAGCGTATCAGCATACATCACACCCCCATCGGTGACACTCCCCACGTTTGCCGGGTTCTGATCCATGCCAGTACTACTCACACGTACCCACGAATCGACATCACCACTGGCACTGCGCCAGATAGCAATGCCATTGATGGTTTGTGTCGCCATATAGAGATAGCCATCCAGGTCACCGGCGATCATCGCCACGACACTGCCGGCTGGACCATCAAAGACCTCTTCCCAGGCAGCCGGATCGTCGAGGCTCGTGGTGCGGAAGAGCTTTGCCTTGGCCCCATTGGCGCGTGCATGGTTCACACCAGCATACAATGCCCCGTTGAAGCTATGCAGCGACCAGATGCCCTGGTTCAGCCCATCGCCAAAGCCACTGATGTTGTACTGTTGCCAGGTCGTGCCATCGGTACTACACCAGAGCTGTGCCCCCGAAACGGTATTGAGTGTCCCCCCACAGAGCTGCCCAGCAAAAACCGTCATATCCTTGAAATTGGTATTGTCAGGCGCACCAAAGCCAGCAGTGATGACCTGAGTCCAACTGAGGCGATCACCGGATGGGCTGCGGTAGATGAGCGTCCCCTGACGGGAGCTGCCGCCATTGGCTGTGCTCACATAGATCTGGTCTTGAAACAACGCAAGACTATCGATATGATCATTTTGTAACGCCCCCTGCTGTCGCTGGTCATTGCCAAAAGGGGCGCCCGCATTGTCGGCGGCTACCTCTTGCCAATCGGCCTGACTGGTCGGCAGCGTCACGCCGGCGCGACTGCGCCAGAGCCGCGCCCCCAGGTCGTTGTTCGCTTCCATGCCCAGATACAGCTGATCATTGGCGACCAGCACCTCAAACGCCTGTTCGTTGGCATAGGGCTGGTCGGTCGGGCCGCCGCCGGGCAGTCCAAACGCGGAGTCATTGACCTGGAGCCAGGGGCCGTTCTGCTGCTGGCGGGCATGGCTGGAGCGCTCGAGCGTTGGAGCGTTGGAACGCTCGAGCGTTGGAGCATGGGAACTGGGCAGACTCATCAAGATGAGCACGAGCATGATACACGCGGAGAGAGCAAACCAGCGACTCATGGCGTTTCCTGTTCTTGCATAAAGGTCTGAATCACCGGCCAGAATGATGGGTCTGGACGAAGTGACAGACGACCGAGCGGGACCGTCTGCACGAGCGAGCGAGCAATCTGAAAGAGACGCGGGCTTGCCTCAAGATGTGCTGGTATGAGGATCACCGATGCCAGAATGTTGGCCAGGGCGGTGGCTGGCGTTTGACGCACCAGATCGACGGTTTGGGCTGGTTGCAGCCGACAGATAAGTGCGATTGGTGCGCTGTGTCGGCCATGGCTGCCAATTTGCGATGGGTTGGTGAACGGGGTGGCATGGGCCAGCCAGCCGTCGGTATCGGGTGAAAGCAACACCAGATCATCGTTTAATACCAACGTATCGGGCGAATGGCGTGCTGCGGTGGTTTTGCCCGTACCCGATGGACCGAGGAAGAGATACGCCCGGTTTGCTTTGACCACACCGGCGGCGTGGAAGAGCAGGCAGCCCTGCTCAAAGGCGAGGAGCGCGTAGACAGCACGCAACGCGTAGTCGATATCGGCAATTGCGGTTGCTGCAAAGAGCGTGAGTTGTGCCTGACCACCGGCAATATCGATCTGACCGGTGCTGTGAGCTGAGGTAAAACGATGGGTTGTGAAGCAATAACTGGCCGATGTATCTGCCGGTGTGAGGGTTCGCTCGTTGCTATCAAGCGACAGTTGGATGATGAGTTGGGACGGAACATCGGTCGCAAATGGCCGATAACGTTGATACAATGGGGACAGCAAGCGTGGTTCACTCACCAGCGTCACGGTGAGCGGGCCAATGGTGAGATTGAAAGAATCCTGCCTCATGACCACAGAACATACCTCTGATACAGCGCATCGGCCCACAGCGGCAAACCGCTCCTGGCGTGAACGCTGGGCCGATGCACGGGCAGCGCTCCGCAATATCCCCAGATCCCTGGCTCTGGTGTGGCAGGCACATCGCATCGGCACAGTGGGCCTGCTGCTGCTCACATTGCTGGCAGCCGGCCTGCCAGCGTCACAGGCATGGGTCAGCAAGCTGCTGGTTGATACGATTGTACAGGCAATCAGCAGCGGCCTGCAAGCCAGCGAAAGTGTCCCGCTGCTGCTGCCGCTCTTGCTGGTCGGCTTTGGTCTGTTTACGCTGGCAACCGTGCTGAACCAGAGCTACACCTTGCTGGAGCATGTGCTCAATGCCCGCCTCTCTCATTGTATCAATGAAATGATTATTGAGAAAGCCCTGGCGCTTGATTTGCACTATTTTGAAAACGCCGAATTTTATGACCGGCTGCAAAAAGCGCGGCGCGAAGCGGATGCCCGTGCGCTTTCGATCCTCAACACGCTGTTTGCGTTGCTTCAGGGGATGGTGACGCTGGCTTCGTTTGGGTTTGTGCTGGTGGCGATCAGTCCATGGGTTGCGCTGATCCTGTTTGGTGCCACGCTCCCATCGTTTCTGGCCCAGGCACACTACGGCGGTCTCTATTTTCGCCTGCTCAACGCACGTGCGCCCGAGTTTCGCAAGATGCATTATCTGGAATATCTGCTCACGGTTGATCAGAGCGTCAAAGAGATGAAGCTGTTTCAGCTGGGGTTGCCATTACTGAAACGCTATCAGGCAATGTTCTGGCAGTTTTATCATGAAGATGCGGCATTGGCACGCCGGCGCAGCCTGATCAGTGTGGGCTGGGGCATGCTGACCACTGCCAGTTTTTACGCGGCGTATGCCTGGATTGCGCTGCAGGCGATTGATGGAGCGATTACGCTGGGCGATTTGACGCTCTATCTGGTGGTCTTTCAGCAGAGTCAGACGACCTTTCGCAGTATGCTGTCGGGTGCGGCGCGGCTCTATGAAAGTGGCCTGTTTATGGATAATCTTTTTGAGTATCTCAAACTTGAGCCACAGATGCCAGTACACCAGCAACCGCGTGATGTGCCGAATCCGTTGCAACAGGGGATCGAGTTTCGCAATGTCTCGTTTCGCTACCCCGGTCGCTCAGAATGGACGCTACGGTCGATCAATCTGTCGATTGCACCGGGCGAAAAGTTGGCATTGGTGGGCGCCAATGGCGCAGGCAAAACCACGCTGATCAAACTGCTGACGCGGCTGTATGACCCGGATGAGGGTACGATATTGCTGGATGGACATGATGTACGTGCCTATGATCTTGATCAGGTGCGTCAGTGTATCGGCGTGATCTTTCAAGATTTTGTGCGCTATCAGGCGACGGCACGCGAGAATATCGGGTTTGGTCAGGTTGATGCGCTGGATCAGCAAGAGCGCATTGAGTTGGCCGCACAGCGCAGTGGCGCGGATGCCGTGGTAGCGACCTTTCAGACGGGGTATGCTACCATGCTGGGCCGCTGGTTTGCCGAGGGGTATGAGCTTTCTGGTGGTGAATGGCAAAAGATAGCGCTGGGACGGGCTTTTATGCGTGATAGTCAGGTACTGGTGTTGGATGAGCCGACCGCCGCGCTCGATGCAGCGCATGAGTTTGAGCTGTTTCAACGCTTCCGTCACCTGACCGAGGGGAAAATAGCGCTGCTGATTAGCCATCGATTTAGCACCGTGCGGATGGCTGACCGGATTGCGGTGTTGGTGGACGGGCAAATCGCCGAGATAGGGAGTCATCAGGAGTTGCTCGCATTACAAGGGCACTACAAACGGCTCTTTGCCATGCAAGCACAGGGGGTATCAGTAAGTGCGTATCAATCGAAGCGTTGGCCCGCG
>JAAURD010000137.1 GCA_012034075.1 Chloroflexaceae bacterium
CTGCAGGTAGCCCGCAGCGCCCTCGAGGCGTACGGTGTTCTTGCCTTCCGCCGTGGTGAAGCTGAACTCGCCGGTGGTACCGGTGCGTACGAGCCCGGCGATCTTGCCGAGCGTCTCGATGCGCCAGCAAGTGGCCGCGGTCGAGATGCGGTTGGCCACCTGGGTGCAGTCGCTGCCGCCGTCAGACACCCAGACCTCGAGCGGATACGAGCCGAGGTTCATCTGCTGGGCCGAGAAGATGAAAGCGTCGTCTTTCTCGCAATCGCCCCGGCTGATGGTGAACGGCGCGAACTCTTGGTTGCGCAGCGGCTGCAGCTTGCGCTTCGGCGGCGCCGTATCGTTGTTCGTCAATAGCTGGAACGTCTGCGCCGCCGCCGCGAGGCTCAGGGACGCTACGACGTTGCCGCTCTGTGTCTCTATCGCTGTCTGGAGTTACTCTCGCAACAACGCCTGGCACTGTGGGGCATCAGCACCGACCGACCCGACTTCGCTGCGGCGCTGCGGCGCAAACCCCGCCTAGAAGACCGCTATCGTGACGTCAGCCGAGCGCAGGGGCGGAGGCGCTTCTATGGCTTGCCCGACCGCTCGTTTGGCCTGTTTGTTGGCTATATGCTGCTGGCTGCCCTTGATGACCAGCTTGTTGCCGACTATCCCATTGACCAGATTGAACGACAGACTCATGTCCGCAATCAGAGCATTCTGGCCCATGGTTTTCGCCTCATTACCGAGACCGAGTATGATTCATTTCGCGAGATTGTCGAAACCCTGCTGGACCGTTTTTTTGCAGTGCTCGCCACGGACCGGGCTTTCTGGGAGGCGACCTACCATTTGTACAACCCTTCACCACCGAGGCGACTCAATGACACGCGCGAGCGGCGGCAACAAACGCAGCAGCTGGCAAACGTTTCACCGGCGCCTGCTGCTGCTACGCCGGCTCATTCGCGGCCCGGCTGACGCGACGACTCTGATTGCCGATGTTCGCGCCGCTGCGCCGCCCAGCCAGGAGGAAATCTACCCGCCCGACGCTCGTGCTGCCCTGCGCCACGATATGCAAGCCCTGCGTCAGGAGTTTGGCTGCACCATAGAGCGACGGCCCGCCAAAGTGTATGAGCTGACCCATCTTGGCCGCCTGACCCTGCTCGACCTGCCGGAGGCTGAATTGCACGCTCTGGCCTTTCTCAGCACGCTGATCAACGACATTTCGCTGCCCAACCGCCCCCATCTGGGCGAGCTTATCAACCGTATCAGCACGCTGTTGCCGGATGAGCACCGGCACACGCTGCACGAGCAGCAACGCCTGCTGCGCATCGCCGCGCCGCAGGTGCTCTACCAGCCTACCGAGGAGCTACTCACCCGCTTGCAACAGGTGCTCGGCCATCAGCAGATTGCCTTCGACTACCGATCATCCTATGCGCCCCAGAGCCAGCATGTGCGTCATCGTGTCTCGCCCTACCAGATCTTTTACCGTGATGGGCACTGCTATCTGGATGCTTATTGTCACGACTGTGGCAAGCCCGAACACGGTGACCGGTATATTTCCTACCGTCTCGACCGCATCGATGTAGGAAGCCTGCAGGTGCTGCCGCAGTGTCTGCCGCCCATCGCGCCATCGCGCCCAACCTATACGCTGCGCTACCGCCTTTCACCCATGGTTGCCCGCCAGCAGGATATTGCGCTGTGGTTTAGCGGCAGCCAGGTGACGTTTGAGAGCGACGGTTCGGCGCTGGTGAGCGCCCAGATAAGCGATCTCTGGCATGCGCGGCAGGTTTTGCTGCGCTACCGTGAGCATTGCCGCATCCTGGCACCGCCAGAGCTGATCACCATGATCAAAGAGAGTGTCCGTCAGATGCTCAATCTTTATGCACTTGAGCCAGAAACAGCAACCACATAACCCAGTACAGAAGGAGAACCAGACCATGCATATCCTGAATTTTGCCCACCCGCTCAGTGAAGAGCAACTCGCCCAGATTAACCAGATGAGCGGCCAGAGTTTGACCGTGCAGACTATTCCAACGCACATCGATAGGCAGCGGCCACTGGCTGAGCTGGCCTACGAACTGGCCGAGGCAGCAGCCTCTCTGCGGAGGCGTGGCAAACGCAGCCACTGCTGATCAACCCGCCCGGCCTGGCGCCGCTCGCGCTCGCCCTGCTTGCGGAGATCCACGGGCGCTGCGGCTACTTCCCGGCCCTGCTCAACATCCGCCCAGTGCCCAATGCGACGCCGCCGCGCTTCGAGGTGGCGGAGATCATCAATCTCCAGCACGTCCGCGATGGGGCGCGGGGCCGGCGGTGATGCTATAATACAAGGGATGCAGCAGAACCTGGATAGCTTTTGATGACTCCTGTTTTCAACAATAACAAAAAATATGCAGTCCTTCATACATTTACATCTCCCAGTAACCCTGGATACATCACAGCACGATATTACGCGCGAGTTTTTCTTACCGCTGCTTTCGCATGCCGTGCGTTATGACCGTGGCGTGGGGTACTTTAGTTCGGGTTGGTTGCGCATCAATGCAGTGGGTATGGCTGTTTTTGCTGAGCACGGTGGTTCTGCTCGCTGGATCACCAGTCCCATTCTTTCCAGAGAAGATTGGCAAGCTATGCTAAACGGCAGTGAGGCTCGACAGAACGACATATTGCGCAGGACACTTGAACGCAATATTACCCAGCTTCAGCATGATATTGAAGCCCAGACCCTTTCTGCATTGGCATGGATGGTAGCTGATAACATTCTCGATTTCCGTCTGGCCGTCCCTGTCAATGATCTCACGGGTGAGTTTCACACCAAGTTTGGCATCTTCACCGATAAAGATGGGAATAGCGTGAGCTTTGAGGGGAGTTATAATGATAGTGTGCAGGGCATTTCCAATTATGAATCACTGAAGATTTTTCGTTCCTGGGAAGCCTATCAGATGAGCATTGTTGAACACGACCGAGAACGCTTTGAACGACTATGGTGTAATCAAGACCCGAACGTTCAGGTGTATGATTTACCCGATGCGGCCCGACATCATATACTGCAATTACGAACCCAGGAAAGACCTTATGCACTGCCAAAACAGAGCATGGAACGTGCGTCGATAGATATTTCACTTTCCCAACCTCACATACCTGTTGATGTACAGCTCCGCGAGTATCAAGAAGCAGCTCTTCAAGCCTGGTTTCAGCAAGCTTGCCAGGGCATTCTCGAAATGGCAACCGGCACTGGCAAGACCATAACAGCGCTATCAGCATCGGCACGTCTGTTTGAACGCGAGCAACAACTCGCTATCATCATTACCTGTCCCTATCAACATTTAGTTGATCAGTGGTACAATGAAGCCAGAAGATTTGGTCTTGAACCGTTGCTAGCCTATCAGACCAAACGGAATTGGATTCAGAAGTATAATCAGTGGGTATCAGAGTATAACCATGGTGACCGTAGCCACTTTACCATTATTACGACACACACAACATTTACTGATACCGATTTCCAGCGAATTACCCAACGACTTGACCGCTCTGCCCTGCTGATTGCCGATGAAGTCCACCATCTGGGCGCTGAACAGAGCCGAACACGCCTCCCTGCCAATATTCCCTATCGGCTTGGTCTGTCTGCTACTCCCGATCGATGGTTCGATGATACTGGTACTGCTCTGTTGCGCAAATACTTTGCCGAAACTGCGTTTGCATTCTCATTAGCCCAGGCAATTGGTGTAGTCCTGACACCTTATCGTTACTATCCGCACCTGGTTGAACTGACTGCGGATGAAGTAAGTCAATACCAGAATTTGACTGAAAAGATAGGCAAACTTATCCATAGTGATAATGCTGATGCTCAGGAAGCATTGGAGATGCTCCTTATCAAGCGTGCCCGTCTGCTCAACAACGCCGAAAATAAGTTGTTCTATCTCAATACGCTCCTATCCCAACTTGGCCCGCTCCATCACACGCTCTTCTACTGCGCCCCAGAACAGATAGATGCGGTATGCCAGATGTTGGGGTGGGATCATGGTATGCTGATCCATCGGTTTACCGCTGAAGAACCCAATGATGAGCGACGGCAACTGCTAACCGATTTTGATAAGGGCCAACTTCAGGGCCTGGTAGCGATGAAGTGCCTGGATGAAGGGATTGATGTACCAAGCACTCGTATTGCATTTATCCTTGCCAGTAGCAGTAACCCACGTGAATTTATTCAACGGCGCGGACGCATTCTGCGAGCATTTCCCGGTAAAACCGAAGCGATTATCTATGATTTAATTGCGATACCACCCCAAACACGTTACCGTTCTGCATCGTTTCACGCAGAACGCAGTATTATTAAGCATGAGATTCATCGTTTTCGTGAATTTGCCAACAGTGCTCGCAACAAACATCAGGCACTCGATGTTATCTGGCATATTGCCCGCCGTTATGATATTGATATGAATGAGGTGTAATCAATGGCAACACTCGCACAGCAAATTCGGGAACTGTTTGTCAAATATCCTGCCGATATCCGCGAAGTCATAGCATCTGTTATAGTGCTTGAGCAAGAACATATCCATCTCGAACGTCCACGGGTGAAAGACCGCATCAATGACGTGCTGGATCGGGTAGCAGATGAAACACTGGAGCATCCTCGCAATGAAGATTGAACGGGTTATCCTGACCAACTTTCGTCAGTATTTTGGTGAACAACGTATCCAGTGCTCACTCGATGCACAGCGGAATGTGACGGTGTTTCATGGGGTCAATGGTGCTGGCAAAACCTCCTTTTTTCTGGCTCTCAATTGGTGTTTGTATGGTGAGGGTGCCAACAACATTGGTCAGATTATCAGTAAAGAGGCGGTGCGTCAGGCAGCAGTTAACGATACAGTGATGACCAAAGTGGTTGTGGTATTTATCCATGAAGGACAACGTTACACTGCATCTCGTCAACTCAAAGGGATCAAACAATCCGATGGTGGTGTGCAGGAACAGCCAGATATTGAGTTTCTGCTGATGCAAACCCGCCGTGATGGACAAGCCATACGGATCAATAATCCTATTGGGAAGATGAACGCGATTATGCCGGCGAACGTGCGTACCTACTTCTTTTTTGATGGTGAGAAGATCGAAAACTTTGCTCGCCCCGAAGCTGCGGATGAAGTGCGGTTCGCAGTCTATCAGGTGCTGAACCTGGAGGTACTCACTCGTGCCAGAGACCACCTCTCGATAGTAGCACGGGAACTTCGGAGTCAGCTGAAAAACCTGGTGAGCGGCGAACTGAAAGACCTGCTTGCCCAGGATGAAACTGCTCGCCAGCGCGAGAAAGATTTGCAACAACGGCAACAGGATTTAAAAGCTGAGCTTGCTGCTGCTGACCGTCACATTGCCGAGATTAATCAGCAGCTTCGTGAGTTGGAGTCGGTCCAGGCATTACAAACCAGTACGATCTCTATACACAAGAGATGGAAGCCCGCGAGAATGAGAATAAAGGGTTAATCAAACGCATTCGAGATCTCGCCAGCCAGGGATATCTTGCACTCATCGATGAGATTATCCAGAAGTCGCAGGCTATTCTCGATGACAAGCGTCAGCGTGGTGAGATTCCCAGCAATATCCGTCGGCAATTTGTGCAAGATTTGCTTGATCACCAGCAATGCATCTGTGGACGACCTTTTGCGTTACACGATGAAGCGTATGAACGTCTCAAGCGCCTCTTAACGGCTTCTCTTTCCAGTGCATTAGAAGATGATGTTTTGACTACCAGCGGTAGTTTGCATACACTATTGGATAGAAAGAACCAGGTACAGAGTGATATTGATCAGGCCATGAAAGAAAAGGTACGTCTACAACAGACTATCGACACGTTATATGCCAAACAAGATGACATCAAACGACAGATGGGCAGTTCCAAACAAACCGAAGTGAGTAATCTGGCGAAGCAGCGTGAAGAATATCAGAGTGACATCTATCAGTATCGTGATGAGCAAACTCGTGTCGATATGGAATTGGAAGAAACCAGAAAGCTGATAGCCTCACTTGAAAAGCAGATCTCCCAGGCTCGCACCGTTGAACGCCGCGAACAGCTCTTAGGCCGCAAAATTGAATTGGCACAACAGTCTTCTGATGCCATTGCCGAGATGTTTGAGGTGTTTGTGGAAGAAAAACGGCAACACATTGAATCTCGTACTCGTGAGATTTTTCATACATTGGCTTGGAAGAGCGAACACTTTAGCGATGTTCGTCTTACTCCAGATTATCAGTTGGAGATCATTGATCGTTATGGCTTGCCGGCACGTCCCGAACTTTCAGCGGGTGAACGCCAGGTGTTGAGCCTCTCTTTTATTACCGCCATGGCTCAAGTTGCCGAACGAGAAGCCCCTCTGGTCATGGATACGCCTTTTGGGCGTCTCTCATCTGCCCACCGCGAAAGTATTACCGCCAATGTCCCCAATCTGGCAAACCAACTTATCCTCTTTGTGACTGATGAAGAATTGCGTGATCAGGCATTGGCAAATCTGCGACCACGCATTGGTACTGAATATGTGTTGCATTTCAACCTGCACACAAGTTGTACGACGATTGAGGAAGTGAAGCAATGAACGAACCAGCGACGCGAAGCAGTGGCCGTGTCAGTATTGACAGCAGTGTCCACGATTTGTACAAACAACTTGCCGAAGGAAACGATCCAGAACATGTACCATTTCACACCATGAAAGATATGTTTATGCTCGCTGCTTGTCTGGGGTATCGACACGGTCAGCGTCGGCCACTTCCCCGAAACAAGCGACAGATTCTCCATTGGATGCAATTCTCAGATCAGATGGATATGCCTATTCTCAAAGCAATGGCTATTGCCACCACCGGTGATATTCTGATACTCGGTGACCTGGAACAGGTGTTCCTGATTGCAGAGGAGTATGCGAATGCCGGTATCGAAGAATTGAAGATGCATGTGCTTAACCAGCCGGGGCAACCGCTGTGGAACCTGGTAGAGTTACTCCGTTCGTAGCAGTTCTTCATTTTTGGGGATATGCTGCAACAGGATAGATGCTTCGATTTCATGTCTGGTCAACTTCACACACCCGAATACCAACAATTTCTTGCCCGTTTGAAAGCTGCTCGGAAACAAGCAGGGTTCACCCAGCTTGATGCGGCCCAACGTCTGGGAAAACCACAATCCTATATCTCTAAATGCGAGTCTGGCGAACGACGCGTAGATGCGGTGGAACTTGCGGCCTTCGCTACCTTGTATGGGGTCAAGGTTGATGAACTGTTGTCAGATGGTGGTAGTTGCTTAAACGTCTAAAAAGAGGCAGCAATATAATTATCTAAACATGGTATACTATGAAATTACCTCCTGCTCATGAACAAGAGGAACTCAGTCTCGCTTATATCAGTGCCCTTGCTGCACGCTCTGCGGTTCAATGTACCATAACAGGAAAATTGGAGTATGGGGTTGATATATACATGCAAACGCTTTATTCCACTGATGGTCTTATCATACCCAAAACCCCACCAGTATCTGTTCAGGTCAAAGCCACTAAAAACTGGCAAGAGAGCAATGGTTCTATCGTGTATGATATGGAAGTTGATGCATACCAGAAATTATACCATCAATCTGCTGCTGCAAGACTCTTTCTCTTTTGTTTACCAGTATGTTGCAATGACTGGCTGAATGTTTCGGTTGACAGCATGATCATTCGGAAGTGTTGTTATTGGTATAAAGTTACCACACCATCACAGAACAGATCGAAACAACGGATACGTATACCTATAACGCAGCTCATCACCGTTGATACGCTCCCAGACATTATTGAAGGAGCAAGATTGGAGATGTTATTATGCTAACGCTTATCTCTGATATGACCGAACAACGCTCCACGCCCCGTTATGAAGATGTGACCGGTTATCTGAGAGCGACCGGATGGCAGGAACAAATCTCCGAAAACCAACGCTGGTCTGTTTTTACTAAGGCATCTACAGAACCTTCGTCACCAGTAGAGATTGTCCTGCCTGCAACGAACCAGACTCCTGATATGCAAATGCATCTCATTGGCGCAATCAACGCAATTGCTGCACTCCAGCAGACCTCCGTAGAGGATATGATCAAGCTGATTGCAGTGTATGACCGTGACTGCTGGTCTCTTCGCTATCTGGAAACGGGGCGGTATCACTCGTTGGCGCTTTCCAGAGCGATCGATTCGATAAAAAATATTGGGACTGTAGTTAGAACCGCCGGCTCGTCTGAAATGAAGGCACTTCCCCATTTTAGCTCATTCCTGTCGAGTGGAAACCAGATGTCCCAGCAATTCCGAATGGGTCATACCTTTCGTGGAAGTTTTGGTTTTCTGATTGAATCGCATATCACAGGATCAGTCATCAATTATTATCAAGAATCAATGTTTGAATTAGATAAAGATGATAACGCATCAATAAGCCCGATTGCACCAATTGAACGGCGAGTGATGGAGCGTATCGCTCGTGGGCTACAAGCAGTCTGGCATGCCACCAACACGATGGATATAACCCCACTGGTGGAACGCTATGGTAGCGGCTTTGCATCGAATGCGTGCATGGCGCTCGCAAAGCTGGCAACGACCCCGGTTGAGTGTCGTATCAAGTGGTCACCTAGAATTGAGCCAACGGAAGATGTGCGTTCTTTTGAGCCGATTATCCTCAACGAAACGAGTAAAACGCTCCTGGAGCAAGCTGCTCAACGCCTCCGTGAGATCCAACCAGAACAAGCAACCATCAGGGGCACCGTGACACATCTCACGGCAAAAGCCGATCCATCTGATCCCGAAACAAAGCGTGCCATTACCATCAAACGGCAATATCCTGAGACCCTTCGCTCAATGCAAGTCGAGGTATCTCTTGGTCCTGAAGACTACAAGAAAGCACTCAATGCACATCAACAGAATCGACTGGTTGAAGTAATGGGTCTGCTGGTTCAGGTTGGTCAAAAATGGCGCTTGGATGAACCACACAACTTTCATTTGCTTGGCTAAATGAGCCATGGTACCTGGATAACGACGCTATGCTTGAACACTATCAAACGCTCTTTGCTCACTTGCACATCGATAGAGTGCGTGGACGATGGGGAACAGAAACAAATCATGGAGCACCGCACAAAACGTTTTTGCTCCTTGCCATTATGGACTTAATCGCCCAGGGTGAAATAACCACCAATTTTGTTGAACTCAACGCTGATTTAATCGATACCTTTGATCTTTACTGGCTCAAAGTAATGGGGTCCGAGAAAGAGGGCAATATTGTGTTACCCTTCTATCACATGAAAAGCGAAGGGTTCTGGCACCTCGTGGCTATAACAGGTGAGGAAAAGATGCTCAATGCACCTATTCGATCACTGAAAAAAATGCGGCAATATGTCCTTGGCGCAACCCTGGATGATGAGTTGTATGCCTTGCTGACTGATTCCCAACCACGCGATAGTTTGCGTCGTGTTTTGATCGAAACATATTTTTCGCCTGAAATACGACCGAAACTGGTAGAAGTTGGAGCCATTACGGCTCAATCTTTTGCATACAGTCGTGAACTGTTGCATCGTTCACACGGCCAATTTAAACTCGAAGAAGCACCAGACATAGATAGTCAGTATTACACTGAATCGCGTTCCACCGGTTTTCGCCGCGCAATAGTGAGCGCCTATAAACACACCTGCGCAGTATGTCGCATACGCATTGTTACACCAGATGGGCGAACTGCTGTCAGTGCTGCTCATATTATCCCATGGAGCATCAGTCACAACGACGATCCACGTAACGGACTTGCCTTGTGTGGATTGCATCACTGGGCTTTTGATCAGGGGTTGATCGGTGTTGATCCCAAAGCCTACCAGATCATTGTATCGCCTGTGATCACACCCGACGAGGATGCAACTGAGCCGCTACGAGTATTGCAGGGAAAAGCGCTCTATCTCCCCGATCATCAAGCATTGCACCCCGCTCGAGAAGCATTGCGCTGGCACCAAAACGAGGTTTATCGCGGTGAAATGCCTCATACATTGCTATGAGCTAACCTACAGCAAACCATGGACCCACAAACCCTGCACACCTACCACACCAACGCCGAACGGCTCTGCCAGCAGTACCGCCGCACAGCGCCCGCCAGCCTCTACCAGCTGATCCAGCGCTTCTTTCAGCCTGGCCAGCCCACCGCCGATATTGGCTGCGGCAGCGGGCGCGATGTCGCGTGGCTAGTGCAGCAGGGCTACCCCACTACTGGCTATGACGCCGTGACTGCAATGCTGACCCAGGCCCGGCACACCTATCCTCATATCATCGTGCAGCAAGCACAGCTGCCCTATCTCTCCACAATTGCCAGCCAAACCTACCCCAACGTCCTCTGCAACGCAACCCTCATGCATCTACCCACCCAGATGCTCGCCCCCGCCCTTGCCAACCTCGCACGCATTCTGCAACCGGGCGGTCGCCTGATCTATTCCTATCGCCACAGCACCGCGCCAACCGAACGCGAACCCGATGGCCGCCTCTTCACCCACATCAGCTCCCAACAACAACATACACTGCTCGCCCACGCCGCCCTGCAGCTGCTCACCAGCGAGCAGCAAACCGATAATCAGCGCCCACACATCCACTGGCACATCACCGTCGCCCAGAAGAACACTACCTGAATCAACTATCAATTGTGCTCTTTGTTGTGTGCTTGACACATAGGGTATAATATCTGTGTCATACAGCATTTTGATGGTTTCTGGTCTTGATACATGCATCGCAGTGCCAGACCATCACAGCCAGTAGTAGTGGCAACCGGCCTGGTTGAATGCTGATGCCCAGAAAGAATAAGCATATAACCAGAGAACACAGGAGAAACATATCATGATGCCCATGAATCAAACATCCGCCGAAATGACGGCAATCGGCCCGCAGATAACACCCGCACAGTTTAATGCGCAGCTGTTGCAGCAAAAACAGAAATGTCTGGGGTTTTTGATGGACGTGGCGAGCGATCCGAACGATAAGCGCCGGGTGCAGGCCAGCAGCATTATCTGCCGCATGCCCTATCTCAATGAGGATGGCAGTGACGGTAAGTGCAATGTCATTCCTACACTGCTGCATGTATCGGTGGAAAATACCCAGGAGCAAACGCCCATTGAGCCAATGTTCACCACAACCGAAAGCACCATGCAGATAGATGAACTGTTGGAGATAGGGAGCACCACCTATGATGCCGATAGCGAACCAGCCGCAGCGGTTCTGGCAAGCGAGCAGAGCGACCAGATCGCAGCAGGTGGCGCTGAGCAGACCAGCAGCGACCGGCCGCCGGCGATGCAGGCCAGCGATATGAGCGTGCTGGCTGATCAGTCCGATCCCTGTGCAGGGGATACACCCATGCCCGCGCTGTCTGCGCACCCGCAGCAGCCCGAGCTGGTCGCCCCAGCGCCACCCAGCGACAGCACCACAGGCACACCGCCGAACGGCACCGCACCGCAAGCAACCGCCGCTGGAGCAGAGCCGCCAGGGCCAGCCCCGAAC
>JAAURD010000138.1 GCA_012034075.1 Chloroflexaceae bacterium
CCAATAACCTCGGTCTCTACACCGGGGCGCATCTGGCCGGTCGCCGCCGCGCTTGCCGTCGCCGCCGCCTATCCACTGGCTATGTGGCGTCACGCCCAACGCTGGCCGATGGTGCTAATCGCTGGCCTCTGTGCGCTTTTGGCGCTCGGTGGTCTGCTGGTCTCCTTCTCCAAAGGCGCCTTGCTTGGCTTGCTGGCGGCGGGTCTGGTCTTGCTCTTCTTTGCGAGTCGCTCGCTCGCACCCCGACGACGCTGGCTTATCCTGGGAGGTAGTCTGCTGGCCGGTGTGCTGCTGCTTACGGCTGTAGCACTAGTACTCGGCGTTGAGCGTCTCAATCCGCTAGGTGAGACCAGTGCTGTGCGCCTGAAGACCTGGAGCGCCTCGCTCACAATGATTGGCGATCATCCGCTTGTGGGCATTGGCCTCGACCAGTTTGGGCAGTTTTATCCCGACTACATGGATCCATCGCTTGCCCAGACCAACGAGCGTTTCACCTCACACCCGCACAATCTGTTGTTAGATATCTGGTTGCGTCTGGGTATTATGGGAATTGTTGCGATCAGCTGGCTGCTTATCCGCTTTTATCGGCGCATATTGCACCCGACCGGAGACGCTCTGCCGTCAATCATCAACGCTGGCATAGCGGCAGCAATGACGGCCGCGCTGGTGCATGGGCTGGTTGATAACGTCTATTTTGTACCGGATCTGGCGTTTGCATTCTGGCTGTTGTTGCTGTTACGATTCCGAGAAACGTAACGGCCTGTTCGTTGTGTAGCAGAGTATGCTACAATCAACAGAGCAACCGGCAATCGCTCGTACAGTCAGAAAGGTCAGACCATGGTCAGCAAGGTATTGATGATTCAGGGCACCATGTCATCGGTAGGCAAAAGCCTGCTGGTCGCAGCGCTGTGTCGTATCTTCAAACAGGATGGTCTGCGGGTTGCGCCGTTTAAGGCCCAGAACATGGCGCTCAATTCGTTTGTCACCGAAGATGGCGCTGAGATTGGGCGGGCGCAGGCAATGCAGGCGGCAGCAGCGGGTATCGATGTGACGGTCGAGATGAACCCCATTTTGATTAAACCAGAGGCTGATGCGCAAGCCCAGATCATTGTACGGGGGCGATTATGGGCACGCTTACCCGCCGGAGACTACTATGAACGTCGCTCTGCGCTCTGGTCTGTGGTGACCGAGTCGCTCGATCAGCTGCGTTCAACCTATGATATGGTTGTAATCGAGGGAGCCGGCAGCGCCGCTGAACTGAACCTGAAGCAGACGGACCTGACCAATATGGCAGTAGCGCGTTATGCCCAGTCACCCGTGTTACTGGTGGGCGATATCGACCGGGGCGGCATTTTTGCCCAACTATTGGGTACACTAATGCTACTAGAACAAGATGAAAAAGCACTAGTACAGGGCCTGATTGTCAACAAATTTCGCGGCGACCCCGGCTTGTTTGCATCGGGCGTAACGATGCTGGCCGAACGGGGTGGAGTGCCCGTGCTGGGAGTGCTACCGTTTTGCGCGATCTCGGTCTGGCCGATGAAGACTCGGTGGCGCTGGATGATCGCCGTTCCATAGCTGAAACGCCTGACCATGAGCTGCTGCTCGATATTGCCGTGCTACGTCTGCCGCGTATCAGCAATTTTGATGATATGGATGCGTTGCGGGCGGAACCCGGCGTGGGCGTGCGGTTTGTCTCAACTGTGGAAGAGCTGGGCACTCCTGATCTCATCATTGTGCCGGGCACCAAAACCACCATCGCGGATCTGGAACTGTTACGACAGCATGGTCTGGCCCAGCGCATTGTGCAGCTGGCGCAACAGGGTGTAGCAGTGCTGGGTATCTGTGGCGGTTACCAGATGCTCGGTCAGCTCATCTGTGACCCGGACGGGGTAGAAAGCGGTCAGCAGCAGGTTGCTGGTCTGGGCTTGCTACCGCTGGTCACAACATTTGCGAGCGAAAAGCAGACGGTGCGTGTGACAGGGCGGGTACTGGCAAGTCGGGGCCTCTTTGCACGCGCCAGCCGGCTGCCAGTGGAGGGGTATGAGATTCATATGGGGCGGACAGTCGCTGTGGCGGAAGCTGCCAGCACAATGACACCGCTGGTAGAGATCACAACCAGGGGTGAGTCGGTGAGCAGTGACGGAGAGACGCCAGTGGATGGGATGCTCAGCGCTGATGGCTGGATTGCGGGCACCTATCTCCATGGGTTCTTTGATAAGGATGCGTTGCGCCATACCATGCTGGGCAATCTTGCCGCGCGAAAGGGCATGGTGCGTTCGCATGCCATGCGCTCATTCGACCGTGAAGCGGCGTATGAGCGCATGGCATCGGCAGTGCGTGAGCACCTCGACCTGGCGGCGATTTATAAGATGGTAGGATAAAAGTATGAGCCAGCGGCGCCTGATTCTGATTACTGGTGGGGCACGCAGTGGTAAAAGTACATTTGGCCAACAAATAGCCGAAAAGAGCAGTAGTGACGTGCTGTTTGTGGCAACGGCACAAGCAGGCGATGCCGATATGGCCGCACGCATTGCGCAGCATCAGGCTGAGCGCCCGGCCCACTGGCGCACCCTGGAGACGCCGCAACGGGTGGCAGCAGCGTTGCACGAGATACCCGCACCGCCAACGGTGCTGCTCGATTGTGTGACGCTGTGGGTAACCAACCTGCTGCTGGCTGATTGGCACGAAGATGGAGCGAGCCGTCCCGACCTGCATGCAGCCATGGTCGAACTGGAGCAACTGCTCGACTGGTATCGGCAGCACTCGGTGGTATTGATAGTGGTCTCCAATGAGGTGGGTCTGGGCATTGTGCCGGCTGACCCGTTGACCCGCACATTTCGCGACTGGCTGGGCCGTTTTAACCAGCGTCTGGCAGCCGAAGCGGACGAGGTCTATCTGCTGATTGCCGGATTGCCAGTTGAGCTGAAATCGCTGGCCCTGGCCAGCGTGCCGCATGTGCCGAAAGGAGCCGATGATGGTGTTTGATGCCGACGCGATTGAGGTACTGACGTTTGATATCTTTGGGACAGTGCTTGATTGGCGCAGTACGATTGTCGAAGAGGTCTCAACGATAGGTCAGGGATTGTATGTGCAGGAAGACTGGGTCGCCTTTGCTAATGCCTGGCGATCGATGTACTCGTTCATGCTGGGGCGGGTAAACGCGGGTCAGTTGCCCTGGACCGACCTGGAAGGATTGAACGCGGCTATTCTTGCGCAGATTCTGCCCGATTATGGCCTCGCTGCGTTAGACGATGGTGAACGAGCGAGCTTGAGTCGTGCCTGGCGGCGGTTACAGCCCTGGCCCGATACGTTAGCTGCGCTGGCTCGTTTGCGCCAGCGCTATCTGCTAGCGGCGCTCTCTAATGGCAATATGGCCCTGCTAGCGCATGTCAGCCGCCATGCCGGGCTGGGCTGGCACGCCGTTTTTTCGGCGGAGCTGGTCCAGCGGTACAAGCCCGATCCGGCGCTCTACACGGAGGCTGCTCGTATGCTCAAGGTCGATCCATCACGGATCATGATGGTCGCTGCGCATCCAAGCGATTTGCTCGCGGCGCAGCGGGTTGGCTTTCGCACAGCGTATGTGGAACGGCCCTCGGAGTTTGATATTGCCCATGCGGATACCGTCGATCCGATGACGGCGTTTGACCTGGTGGTGCCTGACCTCGGTGCGCTGGCGAGCAGCCTGGGGCTTTCGTGATGTCAGCGCCAATTGCAAACACTTATCGCTTTTTTGTCGATCCAGCGGTGATCGCCTATGATGCAGTGGAACTGACCGATCCTGATCTTGTGCGCCAGATTGTCAAAGTACTGCGGCTGGGGCGCGGTGATCGGATTCTCCTGCTGGATGGTTGTGGTACTGGCTGCACAGTCGAATTGCAGCAGCTCACACGTGAGCGGGTTGCTGGCCGAGTGGTCGAACGCCAGTCGGCTGGTGGCGAGTCGGTGTTGCAGCTGACGTTGTTTATTGCGCTCATTCGTTCGGAGCGGTTTGAGTGGGTCCTGCAGAAGGGCACGGAACTGGGAGTGACGCGCTTTGTGCCAGTGCAGTTTGCCCGTTCACAAGCAGGTGATCAGCCGGGCAGCCAGAAACTGGTACGCTGGCAACGAATTATCCGCGAAGCTGCCGAACAGTCGTGCCGTGGGCGCTTGCCTACACTCGATGATGTACAGCCGTTTACAGCAGCCTGTCAGCAAGCGGCAACAGCGAGTCTGGCATTGCTCTTGTGGGAGGGGCAAGTGCAACCGGATCAACGAGCCACCCCAACCATGCGACATGTGGTTCGCCACTGGCGCGAACAGGCGATCCTATCGGTAGCCACACCAATTGCACTGATGAGTGGTCCGGAGGGAGGAATAACCAGCAAAGAACTGACAAGCGCAACAGGTCATGGTATGATACTTGTATCATTTGGTCCGCGCATTTTGCGTGCTGAGACTGCTCCCATTGCTGCCAGTGCAGCACTCTTTTACGAATGGGATCAGGTGTAAACAACGGCTGCATGACTAGTCAGTGGGAAGAGAGTATCTTATGGTTCGTACATCACATGCGTTTATCCTCGCCTTTGCCGGGATGTTTCTGATTGCTATCATTGCTTTTATTGGTGGTTGGACGGCGTCCAATGCGGCGGGTAATCCACCCTTTGGCAGCTTTGCTACCACGTTGGTCTTTCCAGCGGAAAACAATGAGGCGAATACTCCCTCGGAGATAGAAGAGGAATTTGCGGTTTTTTGGGATGTGTGGCATCTGGTGGATGAAGAATTTTACCATGTTGATCCGATTGACCGTCAACAGATGGTTTATGGTGCCATTCGGGGGATGCTGGCATCGTTGGGCGATGACTACACGATTTTTCAAGAGCCAGAAATAGCCGAGAAGAGCCGTGAATCGATGTCCGGTAAATTTGAGGGCATTGGCGTTTATATGAGTGTGAGAGATGGGCAATTGATTGTTGAGCGACCCATTAAGCAGTCACCGGCAATGAAGGCCGGGTTGCTCAGTGGTGATGTCATTGTGGCTGTCGATGGTGTTGCAATGGCGCCTTTCATCCGTGAACTGGGCGAATCTAAGGCGATGGAAGAAGCCTCAACCCGCATACGAGGAGAAAAGGACAGCACGGTAACGCTCACAATCTATCGTGAGACCACAGATACAACCTTTGATGTTGATATTGTGCGGGACGAAGTGCCGCTGATCAGTGTATATGGTCAGATGCTTGCGAATGGTGTGGCCTATATTGCGATTACCGAATTTAAGGCAACCACAACAAAGGAGCTGGACGAGATCTTACGTGAACTCTTACCGCAAAACCCAACGGGTATCGTGCTTGACCTGCGCAACAATCCGGGCGGCTTCCTCACGACCGCCCAGGAAGTATCAGGTCGCTTTTATGAAGGCACGGCGCTGTATGAAGAGGATAGCCAGGGGCATATAACCGAACTCCGCACGATAGGCGCAGAGCAGGATATGCAAGTCTTTGATTTGCCCATGCTGGTACTGCTGAATGGGCGTTCGGCCAGTGCATCGGAGATTGTGGCCGGGGCGCTGCGTGAACGGCGGCCCAATACGATTTTGCTGGGTGAGCGGAGTTTTGGCAAGGGTTCGGTACAAAATGTGCATAAGATGCGTGACGAGAGCAGTGTCCGGATTACGATTGCCCAGTGGTTGACACCGGATCAGAATCATATTCATAAGGTGGGTATCACTCCCGATTTTGTTGTGCCCTATTTGCAGGAGGATCGTTTCGCGGTTCCATGTATTGCCGAACAACAACCACCCGAAGGTCTGGATACGTGCCAGGACTCCCAATTATCTTGGAGTCTGCGCTTGCTCACCGACCATGATCCAGCTGATCAGTTGGCACCCACGGGAACATTGCATGAACTGCGGGTGATCGAAGCCGTATGATGGCCCACAGATCATAGCTTCCAGATTGTCACAGAGTGTGCTGCTGGTGGGCAACCAGGGTACAACCTAAAGATGAAACTAATGTTCAGATGAGTATACCTACAGCGGTTCAATCGGCAGTTGACGCCGAAAACAATCGAGAACTGCGGAACTATCGTTTGCATGCCTGTATCGGCCAGGAAGAACTGGCGATGATCTATGTGGCGACCCACCTGACGCTGGATCGCCCGGTACAGGTGCATATTTTGCGCCGGCCAGATTGGGTTTCGGCCAGCCGGTTTCAGCTGTCCGCCCGTCTGGCAGCCCGTCTGAACCATCCGAATCTAGTATCGGTGATCGATGCCGGCCACGATGAGCAGTATGGTGACTACCTGGTAACACCAATCTTAGAGGCGCGGCCCCTGAACGAGGTGCTGCAAGAGGGGCCGTTGGAGCCACAGCTTGCCATTCGAGTGGTACGCCAAGTTGCGACAGCACTTGACTATCTGCATAGCCAGCAGGTTATTCATCGTGATGTACAGCCAGCAACGATGTTGTTGACTGCGGATGGGCAAGCCTATCTGGGCAACCTGAGTCTGGCGGCAAGTCCGGATGCACCAGACCTAAGTAGTGTCGATGGGTCGGATTATCTGACGCCCTACTCTGCGCCGGAACAGCGGCTCGATCAAAGTATGGCTACGCCAGCACTGGATGTGTATGGCCTGGGCGCGACCCTATACCATATGCTCACTGGCGATGACCCACCGCTGAGCGTTGATCAACTGGTATCGCTCGCCGTGGTGGATCCCTCATTGGGTGCTGCGGACCGGGTAATCCAACGTATGCTAGCGGAAGATCCAGAAGAACGGTTTGCCAGTCCGGGGGAAGCAGTGACCGCGCTACGGCGCACACTCCGCTCGCATATTCATGATTTCAGCGAGGAGCGTGATCAGCAGAGCCAGGAACCGATTGTCGAATGGATCGAGAATCCGTTAGAACGTTTGCTGGCACACATCCTCGAACAGGAAGAGCAGCAAGCGGACATGGACGATGCCGATAAAACAGATGCACCACCCTATCGTGAAGCATTGGGACGTCTGGAGGAATATGTGCGGCGAAGCCGTTCACGTGCCGATACGCTCCATCGTTCGGATACGATTCGCCGCCTGTTGAGCCGTTGGAGTCGGAAGGGTTTCTTTCGACGACATCCGCTGGGACAGATGCTGGACCTGGAAGAACTGGTCAGTTACAATATCTATCTGTATGAATTGCGCACGCTGTATGAAACCCGTACCCGACCGGAGGCGCAGCAGCGCATTCAGCATGACCGTGATGTTATCAGTACACAGCCAGTACCAGATGTATGGGAAGTGGGTGTGCCCGAATCACCGCCATTTAGTGATGTACGTCCACAAGAACTGGTACTGCCGCATTCGACAACGCTCATTCCATGCACCGATTGTCGCGGTACCGGCGAGGTCGCCTGTAAAACGTGTCTGGGCAATGGTATGATTGAACGAAAACGGCCAGGTCAGCACGATGATCAGGGGTTGTTGGCTGAAAAGGTGTCGGAAACATGTCCAGATTGTCGCGGCTATGGCATGAAACCCTGCCCAACCTGTGAAGGACGGGGAAAACTGGTTCAAGAGCAGGTGTTTGTCTGGTCGCGTCATGCACGGCTCTGGGAAAATACGGATGACCTGGAGGGCTTACCAGGACCTTTGATGGAAAAACGGGTGGAATCAGTGTGCCGTGTATCGATTAACCCGTTTGAGGGTGATTGGCACCGCGTGCCTACCCTGGCGGAACTGTTTGAAGCAGCGGTGGCCGACCTGGATGATGAAACACACTTACGTGCAGCGGAATTGACGATTCGTGCTGTGCCTCTTACTGAAGTTGATTATCGCTTGAATGAGAAAGCGCAACGACTGACCATCGTCGGCTTTAGCAACGATATTGCCTGGAACTGGTCGTTGCTGAATCCGGACCGGATTGCCCTGGCGGTGGTCGCGGTGTTGTTGGTGCTGGTATTACTGCTGGTAGGCTTGAGTGTTTTGGTGTAAGTGCCCGAAACAAGGGCCAGAAGAGATGCATAATGCTTCGATACACGGTACTGGCGAGCGATTATGATGGTACCCTGGCCGATCAGGGTCGGGTAGATGCAGTGACGGTTGCTGCGTTGGAGCGTTGGCGTATCAGTGGCGGGCGGTTGGTGCTGGTGACCGGCCGTCGCCTGCCAGATTTGATAGCGGTGTTTCCTGCCCTTGACCGGTGTGATTATGTACTGGCCGAAAATGGTGCGTTGCTCTATACACCACGTTATACCGAAGAACGGTTGCTGGGCGATGAACCGCCGGCCCGCCTGATTGAGACGCTGCAACAGCGGCAGGTGGAACCGCTGTATGTGGGGCGTGGCGTGGTAGCTACACTCAATCCGCACGAATCGACGGTGCGTGAGGTGCTGCGTGAACTGCATCTGGCATGGCAGGTCATTCTCAATAAGAACGATGTGATTGTGCTGCCACCTGGAGTGCATAAAGCCAGTGGTCTGCAAACGGCACTGGATTTGATGGGCGTATCGGCCAATGCCACCGTTGCGGTGGGTGATGCCCAGAACGATCTACATATGTTTGAGCTTTGTGGCTATGCCGTGGCGGTTGCCAATGCGCTGCCAGAGGTGAAAGCACAGGCCGACTGGATTACCTCCAGTGAATCCAGCAAGGGCGTGGTTGAGCTGATCGACCGGTTGCTGACGATGGGTTAGCGTCGGGTCAGCGCTTGCTCATACAGCTGCTGATACAGGGCGTAGTAGCGCCGCGCCTGAACCTCAAGCGTATACTCGTGCAAGGCAATCTGGCGGCATTGCTGGCTCATGCTTGCACGGGCTTCGGGATGATCGAGCAGGGTCATAATCGCCGCTCGCAGACCCGCACTATCACCCGCCGGTACCAGCAGGCCGGTCTGACCAGGACGAACCATCTCGGCAATGCCCCCCACATGGAAGCCAACCACGGGTGTGCCACAGGCAAGCGATTCCATCACCGTGTTTGGCAAATTATCCTGAAGCGATGCAATGACAAGCAGATCAGCTGCGCTATAGACCATCGATTGGATGCGCTCTTGATCGATGCTGCCCAGATGCAGCTGGCGAATGGGCGAATCGAGCGGTGGTGGCGCACTGCCAACAGAGAGGAGCAGCAGACGGGGATCAGGATTGAGTCCAGCGAATGCTTCAATGAGCAGAGAAAAGCCCTTACGACGGTTTGAGACGCTATCGGCGGAGAACAGAATGACGCGGTCATCCTGCGCAATGCCGAGCATGTCACGGGCGGCATGCTGATCGCGTGGGGCAAAGGTCTCCGTATCAAGGCTATTGGGAATAGCAACCACCGGTATGTTGGCAAAGAGGCTACTCCGCTCTGCCTCTTGCGCCATCCAGCGACTGGGCGTCACCAGATGCAGTTGACCGGGTAGCAGATGCCGATAACTGGCCTGGCGTGATAGCCAGATACGGCGCGACAGATCATGTTCGCGTTGTGAGCCAAGCTGGGGACAGGCACCACACGATTGGCGATAGCGACCGCAGCCGTTATCATAGTGGCAACCGCCAGTGAAGGGCGCCATGTCATGCAGCGTCCAGACGACGGAGCGCTGTGGGGGCAATGCACGAAAGAATGCCGGGCCGTCGATAAATCTGGCGACCCAGTGCAGGTTAATCACATCGCCTGGAGGGAACTGGTCCAGTGGCGCAGTACCGTAGCCGCTTCGATCGAGGGTAACGATTTCAAACGCACCTGCCTGTGCTGTGCGTTTGCTGGGATTGGGATCACGGTAGTGCCAGAGATTGGTTACCACCAGTTGAATGATACGGGACAACCGGGTTATCGGTGTTCGGCGGGTCGGTTTGAAGGAGGCAATGTCAGGGTCGTTGCTGCTTTGTCGCGCTACATAGAAGGTCGTATCGCAACCGATGTGTTTCAGTCCACGATACAGACGGTAGGCTGCTCTGGCGGCGCCGCCAGCACGATCATGGGTATTGACAAGTACAATTTGCATTGGTTGTTCCGCTTCCTGATGAGTATCTCTGGTATATTGTGGGGTATTATACCATAGGGATAGGTGGCGAGATGCATCGGGGAGATGTGAGGATATTGCTCATACAAAGGCGCAAAGACGCAAAGGGGTTCGTTTTGTAACGGTTCAGACTCAGGGAGAGACGTGTGGTATATTAACGCCATGCCAACGACCCTGGAAGAAGCGCTTCAACTCAGCGGGATACAGATACACAAAGTGACTACATAGCACAAAACGATCCGCAATCTACTGCGAAAAGTGTAGCAGGTCTTGATGATCAGAAAACCGCAATTGATGAAATAATAAGCCAATATCAATTAGCTAAAGTAAGGGGACTGACTGAAAGTAAAGACGTAGAGGAAGATGTTAACAGGTATCTTCATAATCCTCTTGCTATCGAAAGGATTTTGATCGAAAACAGAGATCTCAAAATAAAGATGTATGCGCAGGAGTCCCAAATAGATTCTTTTCGCAATGAATGTTCTGATTTGAAACAGCGAATTTCGCTAACAGCAGGTGAACAGAAACAGGAGAAAACAAGAAATCTTATCGAAGCTTTTGTTTCGCTGATGATGGTAGTTATTATGGGTATAGGGGTTAATCTACTGACTTCTGAAACACAACAGATAGCAGGACTGTTACTTGTGGTGATAAGTTTAGGTGTGGAATTGGTTTTTCTTTTATTGAGAGCGAGAGAGAGCAGAAAAGGGAGATGAATTTACTCGACGAACTTCAAAAAAGCATTCATCTTGCTATGGATTCATATGAACAAGGTGATTACAGGACAGCGCGGCCGCTGCTAGAACGAGCACTCGCTATCAGCGAGCAGGCACTCGGCCCGAACCACCCTGATACTGCATCCGCGCTCAATAACCTGGCGCTGCTTCTAGTTGACCAGGGCGACTATGCGGCAGCACGGCCGCTGTACGAACGGGCACTGGCGATCTCGAGCAGTCCGCCATGCTGGTCGACGATCGAGTGACAGATCGACAGGCCGAGGCCGGTGCCGTCGGCCTTGGTGGTGAAGAACGGATCGAGCACGCGCTCGAGCTGCTCGGCTGGGATGCCGGGGCCGTCGTCGGCCACGGCGACGCGCGCCCACAGCGGCCCGCTGCCTCTCTCCTCGATGCTGCAGACGAGCTCGATGCGGCC
>JAAURD010000139.1 GCA_012034075.1 Chloroflexaceae bacterium
AAGGGCCGGGGATGAGGGGTAGCGGTCGGGAAGACCGCGCTCCAGGGTCAGGGATGAGGGGCATATGACGGATACCACGGGGCCCATGCTCATAGCGTTGTTGCTCTATCCGGGTATGGTGTTTGCCGCTGTGCTGGGCCTGTGCTATGCTCGGCTCAGCGGTGGCAGCGCAGGGTGGCAGCGCATCGCTCGCCAACGCACTGGCATGGTTCACGCTGCTCGCCAGAGCGTGGAGGGGTGGACCAGTCTGGTGAGTAGCGGGCTGTCGGGGGTTGCACTGGCGTTGCTGCCCTGGCCCTGGCATCCGCTCGCTATCGATCCCATAGCTGCGCTCTGGGCCTGGTCGGTGTTGGAGGTTGCTTTCCTGGTGGCATTGTTGCCTGGTTTACTCGCCGGAGCACCGCTGGTTGTGCGTGCTGCTATGCGTGAAGCGCAGATTGGCGTGATGGGGCGGGCATTGCTCTGGCTGGCACTTGCTCCTGGGCTGGTGCTCTTCGACCAGTGGCAGCTTATCGGTGATTCTGGGCACTCACCGATGCTGCTGCATGCGCTGGCGCTGGTGCTGGCGTTGATTGTCTGGCCGGTGGCCGCTGGTTGGGGGCCGGCTGCTGCCGAAACCAGCATGACGCCCGGCGGTCTGGCAGCTGGCCTGGATGATGGCAGCGCGGCATTGGCACAGAGTGCGCAGACGATGCGTCAGGCGGTGCTCCTGGGCGCCACGCTCTTGCTGCTGTTGCCAGTAGCATTACTACCACCATGGCTGGCCCTGCTGCTGCTCTTGCTGGTGTTTGCCCTGGTGAGCTGGTTTTTGGGACGCATGGTCACCGCATTGCCACGCCTGACCCTGCCCGATTTGCTCCACTGGTGCTGGTGGCGAGCACTGCCGTTGGGGCTTATCGGTGTGCTGTATCTAAGTCTGGTGTAGAACATGTTTGCGATTGAGATCGATCATCTGCGGAAATCGTATAGCCATCACATTGCCCTGAATAAGATCACCATACGGATTCGTCAAGGTGAGGTCTATGGTTTGCTTGGCCCTAATGGTGCTGGCAAAACGACATTACTCCAGGTATTGCTCGGTTTTCTCAAGCCATCTGGTGGTCAGGTACGCTTGTTCGGTCGCTCTGATAGGAACAACATGCGCCACCGGATTGGCTATCTACCCGAAATGGCACGCTATAGAGGCGGGAATACGCCAGAAGAGTATTTGCGCTTTTTGGGTCGACTCAGTGACATGTCGGGGACATGGTTGCAACAACAGGTGTGGCAACAACTCCACCGGGTTGGTCTGGAGTCGGTAGCGGATCGGCCAATCGCGAGCTTTTCACGCAGCATGCTCCAACGGATGGGCATTGCCCAGGCACTCCTGGCCGGGCCTGATCTCCTGTTGTTGGATGAGCCAATCAGCGGTCTGGATAGCGCAGGTCAGCGTGATATGCTCGAATTGCTGGCCGATATGCGTTCACAGGGATATACCATGTTGATCTGTTCGCACTATCTGGAACAGGTGGAACCATTGTGTGATCGCATTGGCCTGATTGCCAATGGTCGGCTGGTGGGTGAAGTATCGGCCCAACATCTGCGTGTACCAGCGGGAAGTATCAAGATTCAGGTGACACGACTGGAAGATGATCTGCAATCACGCCTGCGTATGCTCTCCTCGGCTATCTATTGCGATCAGCATAGCATTACGCTAAGCCCCAATGGACCCGACTTACAGAGCGCGGTGTTACGGCTCTTGATCGAAGCCGGTGTACCTGTTTTAGCGATTGATCCTATGGAACGTCCGCTTGAAAAAATGTATCTTCAATTCGTGAATCAGCAGAGTTCATCTGGTCGTGCAAATGGGCCACCATTTCTCTTTAAGAGGTCTGTTGTAATCAAACGACCGCTTCGTCAGGATGAGCTTGCTGAGCCAGCGTCATCGCATGATCCGTTGCTGGATGAACTGTTGATTGGTCGTACTCCTTCTGAATCCTCGAAAGCTGAGCCAGATGACCGACCCTGAATTGTCACCAACACGCCAACCAGGCAATCTCGAGAGCGACCAGCATGATCAATCAAACCCACACCCACCAGGGCAGTCATTCCAATCGACGGAGACGGCTACTGAATCGTGGAGTGGGGGCAATCTCCCCTCGTTGGAAGCATTACATCTCCCATCACCAGCTGAACTGGCGGGTGAAGAGTCCACCTGGAATGAACCAGTTTCCAGAATGATGGATCGTTCTGAAAGCTGGAATCCATTGCGTCCCATCATGCGGATGTTCTGGTTTATCAGTTTTCTGTTGACCGAGTATTTGATCTCCGGGCGGATTTTGGTAGAGACGATAGCGATTGGTGCCTTTTATGTTCTCTTTCTACGCAGCGATACCCAGATCGATGCCAGCAAATTTTTCTCACTTACCAGCATCTTTATGCTGGGGCTGACCATTTATACGATGTCAATGGTCATGAACATGGCAAACCGTCCGCAGAACTACATGGTACTGGCACGTCGTCTCAGTCGCAGTGGTTTTCTGATCAGCCTGT
This sequence comes from Chloroflexaceae bacterium, assembly GCA_012034075.1. Classification (GTDB taxonomy): domain Bacteria; phylum Chloroflexota; class Chloroflexia; order Chloroflexales; family Chloroflexaceae; genus JAAURD01. The sequence goes on from JAAURD010000139.1 coordinate 2,533, forward strand.
ATTTCATTGCCCTGATCATCTTGGTGACGGGCTATGCTCTGCTGAGCGCGGTCACCATTTCGCTCAGTACGCCGCAGAACCTGGATCTTACCAACTGGTTCCTGGGCAGTCTTCCGCTGCTGTTGAATGTTGGCGTGCTGCTGGCGCTCTTGCTGATGCTTTCGCCGCTGGCTTGCTCACCGGGCTGGCGCTTGCTGGTGATGGGCTTGATTGCGATGGCATTTTCGGGGAGCTTTGTGGGAAGTTCGGTGATTGAGCAATTGCCCGATACCTTTCGGCGCATCCTGAGTAGCCTACAAACCATCTTCAGCTGGCCGCTCGTTCCAGCGTTTAGCGGGTATGTGTTATCCGTTCAGCGTGACTATACCAACAATGCCTTTGCTATTCTCCTCGCTCAGGCATCGCTGCTGATTGCGCTGTTGGGGTTGGCGGTGTATGCCTTCTCACGGCGTGAGATTATCTTCCACGACGAGTAGACCGCTCAACTCATACGCAAATGGCGTTCATCGATACGCGATATCCTGATTCAGGATCAGATGGCGGTGCGCAACCCCTCACCCCCGACCCCTCTCCCACAAGGGGAGATGGGCGTCACGGTGGTCGGGACGACCGCACGCGGACCGCACGCGGGTCGTGATACCAACTTGCGTTTTGCCATACTATCATGAACACCCGTCGGGGCGCAGCGTGCTGCGCCGAGCACTCGTTTCCAGGGAGTACCAAAACAGGCTGTCAGACGTTGCATGGTCTTCTCCACCGTTTTTTGTCGTTTTCTCTTCTCAAGTACCGGTTTCGGTCTTATTGGGCCGATCACTCCCATGTTATTGCAGAAACAGGAATAATATGTGCTATGATTGCTCGTATGTGAAACGAAATAGAGCAATATCCGGATTCATCGAGGGGATGTTTGATTTGTGGTATGATTGCTTATATGTGAAATAAGGTCGTATTTTCTCTAGTGAATGGCGCTAAATGGCAACGTTTTTACCAAAACTTTACCAAACTTTTATTTTCTCTTGACATTTTGTTTCTACAATAGATTTACTGACAAAAAAGGATTTGTCTAACTTCATAGCACAGGAGGTAACCTTCAGGATGGATCCAGAGAAAGCAAAGGCCTATTGGAACAAGAATATCACTGTTATCAGTGTTTTTCTTGGTATATGGGCACTTGTATCCTATGTTTTCGGTATTTTACTCGTGGAACCGCTGTCGAGCTTCAACATTGGTAGCCTGCCAGTTGGGTTCTGGTTTGCTCAGCAGGGGTCGATCTATGTCTTTGTCGTGCTGATCTTTGTCTATGCAAAGGTCATGGATGGTGTTGATAAAGAGTTTGATGTACAGGAGTGAGGTCACCGAATGAATTTTAGCGAGACAGAAATCTGGACATTTGTCCTGGTTATCATTAGTTTCGGCATCTACATCTACATTGGGTATATGAACCGTGTGCGTGACACCCGTGGTTTTTATGTGGCGGGCCAGGGTGTTCCCGCGATTGCCAATGGAGCAGCCACCGCTGCAGACTGGATGTCGGCGGCGTCGTTTATCAGTATGGCTGGCCTGATCTCTACGATGGGCTACGATGGCGCGGTGTATTTGATGGGTTGGACCGGTGGCTATGTGTTGCTGGCCATGCTCCTTGCCCCGTACCTGCGCAAATTTGGCAAATACACTGTGCCAGACTTTATCGGTGACCGGTACTACTCGAAGACGGCCCGAACCGTTGCGGCAATTGCAGCGATCTTCGTTTCGTTTACCTATGTAGCCGGCCAAATGCGTGGTGTTGGGATCGTCTTTAGCCGCTTTGTCGGCATTCCCATTGAGTGGGGCGTGATCATCGGCATGGCGATTGTCGCTTTCTTTTCGGTAATTGGTGGGATGAAAGGCATTACCTGGACGCAGGTCGCACAATATGGGGTGTTGATTCTCGCCTATCTTATCCCTTCGATTGCAATTGCGATGATCTTGACTGGTATCCCTATTCCACAGATGGCCTTTACCTTTAGTGATATCACCCAGCGTCTGGGCACATTGCAGATGGACCTCGGTTTTAAAGAGTATGTGCAACCGTTCCAGGGGCGAAGTCAACTGGACATTCTCTTTATTACGATTGCCTTGATGGTTGGCACAGCCGGGTTACCCCATGTGATCGTGCGGTTCTACACCGTACCGACCGTGCGATCGGCTCGTTATTCGGCTGGCTGGGCATTGCTCTTCATTGCCCTGCTCTACACCACTGCACCAGCGATTGCGGTTTTTGCCCGCTACAACTTGCTCACAACCCTGTCGGGAGCGGAGATCCAGCCTGATGGCTCGTTTACGATTAACCCGGTGCCAGCAGATGAACTACGGGCAGAACACCCGTGGATTACGAAATGGGAGACACCTGGCCTGTTGCGCCTTGGTGAAGATTTGAATGGCGATGGTGGGGTTACGGTTGCACCGGGCAATGCCTTTGCCGATAAAGCCAAAGGTGACCAGGTGGTGCCCGGTGAAAAAGGCAATGAAAAGGGCAATGAGGTCTATATCGATGCGGATATTATCGTGCTCTCGACGCCTGAAGTTGCTAATCTGCCGCCCATGATTATTGGCCTGGTAGCAGCGGGTGGTCTGGCTGCGGCACTCTCCACCGCTTCGGGCCTATTGCTGGTCATCTCCAGTTCGATCTCGCACGATATCTACTATCGTCTCATCAACCCGAAAGCCGATGAAAAACGACGCCTGTTAGTCGGTCGGGTGATGATCTTGATTGCGGTGATTATTGCTGGTATCTTCGGTATCTTTCCGCCAGCGTTCGTTGGTGAAGTAGTCGCCTTTGCCTTTGGTCTGGCTGCTGCCAGCTTCTTCCCCGCGATTATTCTGGGTATCTTCGACAAACGCAGCAATAACTATGGTGCGATTGCCGGTATCCTCATCGGCTTGATCTTCACGATCACCTACATTGTGCTTGAGCGCTTTGGCGGGGTTGATTTCAAGACCATGCTGGGTCCAGTGTATGTCAGCTCCCTGGGCATCGGTACGGTTGGGTCGATCTTGAACTTTGCCGTGATGTTTATTGTGTCACGTTCAACCGCAGCACCGCCGCAAGAAATTCAAGACCTGGTCGAATCGGTCCGCATTCCACGTGGCGCCGGTGAGGCCAGCGCTGCTCACTAGAAAGAGATGGTACTGGCAAATGAGCTTGCACAGAGGGGGCTTTGTGCAGGCTCTTCTCTCGAATCGTATGGCATTGCACTGAGTGAGCTCAGATATAGGGACTAAAAGAATGTATTGTGTCCAGAGGGGAACCTGTGACGATTACATGCGAAGCATCCAACAAACACCAACAACCTGAGATGATGATAGCGGTTGACGCTTGATCAGCGAGCGAATCCGGGGGCTTTTACCAAAACTTTACAAAACGTTTATTTTTTCCTGATACTTGCCTCATACAATGGGATCAGTGTTAAAACATCATGGTTTGAACCCATAGCACAGGAGGTAACCTACAGGATGGATCCGGAAAAAGCAAAAGCCTATTGGAACAAGAATATCACTGTGATCGGTGGTTTTCTCGCCATATGGGCGCTCGTATCGTATGTATTCGGTATCTTGCTCGTTGAACCGCTGTCGAACATCAACATTGGCAGCCTACCCGTAGGGTTCTGGTTTGCCCAGCAGGGGTCGATTTACGTCTTTGTGGTGTTGATCTTTGTGTATGCAAAGGTCATGGATGGCATTGATAAGCAATTTGATGTAAATGAGTGAGGTAACCCATGGATTTCAACAGCCCTGAATTTTGGACATTTGTCCTCGTCATTTTGAGTTTCGGCATCTACATCTACATCGGGTATATGAACCGTGTGCGTGATACGCGTGGTTTTTACGTGGCCGGTCAGGGTGTTCCCGCGATTGCCAATGGAGCAGCCACCGCTGCTGACTGGATGTCGGCGGCGTCGTTTATTAGCATGGCTGGCCTGATTTCGGGCATGGGCTACGATGGAGCGGTCTATCTCATGGGCTGGACTGGTGGCTATGTGCTGCTGGCAATGCTCCTTGCCCCGTATCTGCGCAAGTTTGGTAAGTATACCGTGCCAGACTTTATCGGTGACCGGTACTACTCGAATACAGCGCGAACCGTTGCAGCAGTTGCCGCGATCTTTGTTTCGTTTACCTACGTTGCGGGCCAGATGCGCGGTGTGGGGATTGTCTTTGGTCGGTTCGTTGGTATTTCGGTCGAATTGGGGGTGGTCATTGGGATGGTGATTGTCGCCTTCTTCGCGGTTATCGGCGGGATGAAGGGCATTACCTGGACGCAGGCAGCACAGTATTGTGTGCTGATTCTGGCGTATCTTATTCCAGCGATTGCCATTGCCCTGTTGCTCACTGGCAACCCTATTCCGCAACTGGCCTTCACCTTTAGCGATATTACCCAACGCCTGGGCACATTGCAGGTAGATCTTGGCTTTAAGGAGTTTGTCCAACCCTTCCAAGGGAAGAGTCAACTTGATATCCTCTTTATTACCATCGCATTGATGGTCGGCACAGCCGGGTTACCCCATGTGATTGTGCGGTTCTACACCGTGCCAACCGTGCGGGCTGCACGCTATTCGGCTGGCTGGGCGCTGCTCTTCATTGCCCTGCTCTACACCACTGCCCCAGCGATTGCCGTCTTTGCTCGCTACAACTTGCTGACCACGCTGACGGGTGCAGAAGCCCAGCCCGATGGCAGCTTTGTTATGAACCCGGTATCAGCCGATGAGCTGCGTGCAGAGAATCCGTGGATCCCGAAATGGGAAGCCCCCGGTCTGCTGCGGATGGAAGACAAAGACGGTGATGGCGTCATCACCGTTGCGCCAGGCAATGCGTTTGAAAACAAAGCCGTGGGTGACCCCACGCCGGTGGATGTTTCACGGAATGAAGTGTACATTGATGCCGATATTATCGTGCTCTCAACCCCAGAGGTTGCTGGTCTTCCCGCTATCATCATTGGCCTGGTAGCAGCGGGTGGTCTGGCTGCGGCGCTCTCGACCGCATCGGGTCTGCTGCTGGTCATCTCCAGTTCGGTCTCGCACGATATCTACTATCGCCTGATTGACCCCAAAGCCGATGAGAAACGGCGCTTGCTGGTCGGCCGGTTGATGATCTTGATTGCGGTGATCATTGCCGGCATCTTCGGTATCTTCCCGCCAGCGTTCGTTGGTGAAGTGGTCGCCTTTGCCTTTGGTCTGGCTGCGGCGAGCTTCTTCCCAGCGATTATTCTGGGTATCTTCGATAAGCGCAGCAATAACTATGGCGCGATTGCAGGGATGCTTACGGGCTTGATCTTCACATCAGTCTACATCGTCCTGGAGCGCTTTATGGGTGTCCCTTTCAAAGATATACTGGGACCGGCCTATATCAGTTCACAGGGTATCGGCACTATCGGTGCTATCCTGAACTTTACGGTGATGTTTGTGGTATCGCGTGCGACTGCTGCGCCACCGCAAGAAATTCAAGACCTGGTCGAGTCGGTGCGTATCCCACGTGGTTCTGGCGAAGCCAGCGCTGCTCATTAGAAACAGATGGTACTTGGCGAATGGGCTTGCACAGAGGGGGCTCTGTGCAGGTCCTCACCTCAATCTCAAATCGGGCTTAGCACAGGGCTATTGATGCGAGTGATGAGCAATAGAGCACAGAAGTTCGATGATGCGATACGAGGGGGTGCCGTTCCTGGCGCCTCCTTTTTGTCATATCTGTGAAATGAGGTTTTTATGGAAGAAATTGCTCGATTTCTTCAAGATCAACCCCCGTTCAACCTGCTATCATTTGAAGCGATCATTGATATTGCGCCAGTGACTATCACCAAATATGTGCCTGAAGGTCAGGTCATTATTGCGAGTGGTGATCCCCCCCCGACATACCTTTCAATCATACGCCAGGGTAGCGTTGAAATGCTCTATACCGATGAGTATGGTGCTGTCCGCTTGCGTGATATGCTTGGCGAGGGCGAAATCTTTGGGCATCACGCCCTGATTCATGGCACACCCGCGGTTGCGACCGTGCGATCCCACGAAGAAACCTTGCTCTATCGTTTGCCGGCCGCGGCCTTTCAGCAATTACGGCAGCAATCAGAAGATTTTGACCGATTCTTTCACACACCGCGAAGGACTCTGGAAAGTCTGAATGTCCAGCATGATAGTCCATCGGTAATGATTATTTTTCAGATGCGCTTGGGTGATATCATTCGACAAGCGGCCTTGAAGGTAAAGCCCACAACCACTATCCATGAAGCGGCCCAGGCAATGAAGGCGCAGAATCTGACCTGTGTGATTGTTGAAGACCAGCCACCAGGAATTTTGACCGACCGAGACTTGCGCAACCGCGTGTTATCGCCCAACCTGAGCAATCTGACGCCTGTAAGCGATGTGATGACGGCACCTTTGCTGACCTTGCCCGCCGAGAGCCTGGTGTTTGAGGGGCTGATGACGATGCTTGAACGTAATGTCCGTCATTTGCCGGTTACCCGTGATAGTGAGATTATTGGCGTAATTACTGACACCGATATTCTACGTCAGCAGAGCACCAGTCCCCTTATCTTGCCCTATCACCTCTACCGTGCCAGTACAATCGAGGATTTTCGGCGCTATAACGAACGGGTTACCACGCTGGTGGGTAGTCTGCTGGCAGCCGGCACACAGATTCAGGATATTAGTCGGATTGTCTCGGCTGCCCATGATGCGTTACGGATTCGGTTTTTGCGTGATGCCGAAGCTGCCCTGGGGCCGCCACCGTGCCCGTATGCCTGGTTACTGCTAGGCAGTGAGGGCCGCTTAGAGCAGATTGTGCGCAGTGACCAGGATAATGCCTTGATCTATGCCGATGAAGCAACTGCCAAGGACGAGGAGTACTTTCGTCAACTCGCCGAATATGTTGTGGACAAACTGATCCAGTCAGGCTTTCCGCCATGCCCTGGCAACATTATGGCGACAAACCCGCGCTGGCGTCGGCCCCTGCGTGACTGGGTGAACTACTTTGAGGACTGGATTTATCGACCAGACGAAGAAGCACTCCTTGATGCGGCGATCTTTTTTGACTACCGCTGTGTGTATGGCAAGCTCGATGCCGAACAGGTGTTGCGACCGATTATGTTTGAAGGCGGCCGGCATCACGTTTTTCGTAATCGTCTGATCCAGACAGCACTGCGTTCCAACCCGCCCATCGGCTTCTTTCGCCAGTTTGTGCTTGAGCGTGTTGGCGACCGGCGTGATATTATTGATCTCAAGCTCCGCGGCACTGCGCTCTTTGTTGATCTGGGTCGGATTTTTGCTCTGGAGGCGGGGTGTGCGGCAACCAACACGATCACTCGTTTGCAGTTGTCAACAGCAGACGGGCATCTCAGTGAGTCGGGCGCACAGTCATTGATTGCGGGTTTTGAGTTGGTCAGTCGCTTACGTACCGCCCATCAATATGAACAACTACGCCATGGCGAAACACCAGATAATCAGGTATCATTATCGGCCTTGAGTGCCTGGGAACGACGTGAATTGAAAGAAGCACTGGTAACAGTGGGTGATATGCAGCAGAGCATTGCTGCTTCGCTGGGTGCAGCACGTGTAGTGTAAGGACAAACCATGTTGTTCGACCTGGGACGTCGGCAAAAACTCCCTGACTGGGCATTACCCTATATCGAGGCGCCGCGACCGAATGATCAGCTCTCATGGCGTAAGCTGAGCTTTAGCGTGATCGACATTGAGACCAGTGGCCTCAACGCTCGCCGTGATGTGCCTATTTCGCTTGGTCTGGTCGATATCGAGAAGGGTCGTATCCAGCTGGATCAGTCCTGGTACACGCTGATCCGCCCAGCAGCACATGTTGTCCTGAATGCTGAATCTATTCGTGTGCATGGTCTTCTACGTGAAGAATTAGAGCAGGCCCCCACAGTTGAAGAGGTCTTTCCACAGTTACTGGAACGTCTTGCTGGTCGGGTTCTGGTGGTGCATATGGCCGCAATCGATGTGCAATTTCTCAGTCGTATGTTAAAACAACACTGGGGATTTAAACTGCGTGGGCCAGCACTCGATACCTCACGTCTGGCGGGCATGCTCCACTACCATGATCGGCTGATCCAGAGTAGCAATGGCGAAGCGCCAACCCGTACAACGCTCACATCACTGGCCCAGGATGCCGGTCTGCCGGTGTATACCAGCCATCACGCGCTGGGTGATGCGCTCACCACTGCTCAGCTCTTTCTGGTGCAGGCCACTCGCTTGGAACGGCGTGGTATCGACTCACTGCGCAAACTATTGCGGGCAGGCGGTTGTTTGCCCTGAGTCCGAAGTTCATTGATAATGGACAATGGATAACTGGGGCACGGGCTACCCGATCTGCTCTGGCATTCCCGCGGGCATCGGGTGTCGGGCATCGGGTGTCGGGCATCGGGCATCGGGTATGCTGCGCGGTCGTCCCGTCCGATACCCACGGAGCGATCAGAAGGCACGAAACGCTCTGCGTAGGGGTGAGACCGTAGGCGCGGCGTGGAGCCGCACTACCTTCCGCCACACGGAGCGGAAACACGTGCGTGTGCTGTTGCTCCACCACTCGCACGAAACGCACTGCGTACGG
>JAAURD010000140.1 GCA_012034075.1 Chloroflexaceae bacterium
CAGGCGACAATCTGGGTATGCACTTCGATGCTGGCGCGACCCAGGCGCTCAATCTGCGCTAGCACATCGGGCACGGGGGTTTTGCCGAGCATCACGGAGCGCATAGCTGGGTCGGTTGCATGCACACTGATATGCATGGGTGACAGGTGCTGCGCTTCGATGCGTTGCCAGTCAGCTTCACTCAGGTTGGTGAGCGTGACAAAATTGCCATAGAGAAATGAGAGCCGATAATCATCATCTTTGAGATAGAGCGTTTTGCGCATGCCTTTGGGCATCTGGGTTAGGAAGCAAAAGGGGCATTTATTGTTGCAGGTGCGCAGCCGGTCGAAGAGCGGCTCGGTAAAGGTGATACCGAGATCATCTTCCGGGTCTTTCTCGATCTCGTAGATTGTGACTTCATCGTGGCTATACACGGCCAGTTCGACCAATGAATTGACGATGGCAAAGCGGTAATCGATCATATCGCGGAGCGGCTGATCGTTGATTGCCAGCACCTTATCGCCCGGTTGCAGGCCGATATCGGCAGCGATGCTGCCGGATGCAACGGTTTCGATAATACCCCCGACACTGGTGATGGGATTGAGGGAATAGGCGTATTCCACGAAGTGTTGTTGACCTGTATGTTGTGTGTGATCCAGGCGGATGTACACGCGATGATTAGGTACTGACCATATGGTTATTGTACCACACTTTTTGACCAATGAATCAATGAAACAATAAAACGGTATCAACTTTGGAATGCGGTATAATCAAGTATACAGGTACAACCATTTGGACGCAGGACGACTGTTCCAGTCAACGATCAAAACCCTTGCGTGTCAGACAATCGTCAATCGCTCATTGTCCATGGAGGGAGTTCATCACGCGGGTGAGTTCTTCGGCGCCGCGTGTGCCATAGTGGGCCAGCTTTTCGGTCAGTGGGGTAAAGCCGGAGACATCGGCAAAAAGGACCGCTGCGGGAAAGCGGTACGCTCCAAACTCAGCTGGCATGCGCCGCGCTGCATACACGTGACGCAGCAGCGGCGGGGGAATATAGAATAACAGATTCGTTATGGAGTAATCGGTTGGCATCATCCCCCGGTACGACGACTTATGTATAAACGCCTATCGTCATCATACCACAGGCTGATGCCCGTTGCCCAGGGTCAAGCAGAATCTTGCTGGAGCGCTTTGAGCAATCGCTCATACGTACTCGAAGCTGACTCGAAGAAGTAGGTGATGGGCAGTACGGTAATATCTTTGCCGCCGGCCCTTCTTAGATGGTCTACCGTGGGCATAATTGATTTCTCGGTAATGACAACCGTCACTGAATACCAGCTCTCATCAGCGGCATTGCTACCATAGACTCGTGCAATAGTCGGGCCATGCAGTCCAAAAGTGCTATCCCGATTGAGCTGACGGGCAATCGCTTCGGGTGACGGGCCGCAGATATTGGCCGTCACGGAGACATATTTTTTCGAGCGGAGGTATGCCTCGATCAGCTCGATGATCGTGCGGGTTTGCTCTAATCGGGCGGGGTGCGCACGCAGCAACGTGCGGTTGCCGATCAGACAGGTCTGCGAATCAATGATCGTCCCGCCCGTAATCGTTTTGAGCCGATTTTCGCGCAGAGTCGTACCCGAACTCGAAACATCAGCGATAATATCAGCATACCCCATCGATGGAGCCGCCTCAATCGCGCCCTCCACTTTGACCAGCGAAAAATGGATAATGCCCTGCTGGTAGAGCCAGTTTTTGGTCAGGTTGGCATGCTTGGTCGCAATTCGGAGATAGCGCCCCTTCCTCTCCTTGAAGTGAACGGCCACTTCAGCAAGATCGCCAATCGAGGTCACATCCAGCCAGCCTTCGGGCACCGCTAGCACTAGCTGGCAGCGCCCAAACCCCAGCTCCGGGTAGATGACGACAATTTTGGGATGTGCTTCCTGTTGCTCACACACCAGGTCATAACCGGTAATGCCCAGCTCAACCTGACCAGTATGTTCAAGATGTGCATCTGTTGTCGAAAGCACACGTTCATCGGTGCTGCCGCCATTGACCTTATCTGGAATATCGCCTGCCCGCTGAAAGATGATGGAGACGCCGGTCACCGCTGGTAGCGAGGCAATGTACTGGCGTTCATTGGGCCGATGCACCTTCAGACCAGCAGCGGCGAGAAAATCCAGGGTTTGTTGTTCGAGGCGACCCTTGCTTGGCACCGCCAGACGCAGCGGTGATTCGGTATACTCTGCCATGCTTATCCTTTCATCGCATACGCGTAACGGCTTCAATCGCTTCATCCAGGGTCATAGGCTGCTCTGCACCAGTGGCGAGCATACGGAGATAGACGTGCGTTACGGCACTATCGCTAGCATCGACCCGCACCACGCATGGAATCTGGCCCTGACTGGCGTAGTGCCAACCCTGCTCTATACTCCCACCACTGACATCCATTTCGGCCCGCAGGCCGGCTTGCCGCAAGCGTTCGGCAACCTGAATGGCTGCGCGGTTGCCCGCCGCATCCGATGGTATCACCAGCACATCTGCTCGCCGTGCGGTCGCCGCATGGGGTTCGCCTAGTGCCCGTCGAATGTGTTCGAGCCCATAGGCAAACCCAATCGCTGGTACTGCCTGCCTGGCGCCCATCAGCGCCACCAGATCATCATAGCGCCCACCGCCACAGATGGGTCGCTGGGTATCGCCCTGAGCATCGTACAGCTCAAAAATAACGCCGGTGTAATATTGAATACCGCGACTCATGCCCGCATCAAAGATCATGCGTTCCGGGTCAATCCCATACCACGAGAGCGCCTCAATCGTTGCCTGTACCTGTTGCAACGCGGTATCGGGCACCCCATGCGCCGCCAGCAGACGCGCAAGCTCCTGTACCACTGCTACTGGTGGGCCATGGCATGCACCCAGTTCGGCCATAAAATCCAGCGCCTGATGCACCCGCGCCAGCTGGTCGGTCCGTTTCATCTTCAGCAGCAAGCGCTCAATAATCTCTTCCGGGTCGCGGGCGCCGCCAATTTGAATATGGCTGCCACGCAGAAAATTGAGAATAGCACTGCGGGCCAGACGTTTATCGCTACTGGCAAGCAGATCAACCAGATTGCTAATCGCTTCGGTAGGCAAGTCTTCTTCGTCCAGATCAGACGCCACCGCTTCGGTCGGTCGGCTTGTAAACGCATAAAAGGTTTCCAACTGCTGCAATACCTGCTCGCGTCCGGCCTCTCGCAGAACATCTATATGGGAGAGTAAAAAGCTCTGTAGCCGGCTATCCAGCTCCAGGTTGCGCAAAAACTCGGCTAGAATACCGATATGCCCTATCGTCAGGTGGTACTGTGTAAGCCCCAGGCGTTCCACTCCCTGTGCTGCCAGCGCCATCATTTCACTATCGGCGAGACTCCCGGTGGCGCCCAATAGCTCAACCCCCACCTGGGTAAACTGGCGGTAGCTGCCCTCCTGCGGTGTTGCATACTGAAAGACTGGCCCGGCGTAACACAGCCGCAACGGCAGCGCCGCCGTCTGGAGCTGATCCACATACGCTCGTGTGATCGAAGCCGTCATCTCCGGGCGCAAACAGAGCCGCTGATTCTGATGGGTGAAATCATACAATCGTGAGACAATCGCCTCGCCCGACTTGCGCAGATGCAAGTCAGTATATTCAATCAGTGGAACATCGATAGGGCGATAGCCCGCGGCCTGAAACCCCTGCATCAACGTCGCCCGCATATCCGCATAGAGCTGATACTCTTCCGGCATGATATCGTTGGTACCGCGCACGCGCTCAATTTTGGTGACCGGCATTCCTCTATCTTTCTGACTGAGTGCCTGTTGATTCCCCGATAACCATACCATAGGTTGCATTGCGGTGCAAGCGCTACACAACACTGATATTACGACTGCTGCAACAGCAGCCATGAGACATTCTCAGGTGACAATAGCGTGAAGTCTGAGGCAGAAATGTGTGGGCTGTTTACGCTGGGTCCTTCGTGGCTACGGGGTTCGGAGAATCAGGTATCGGGTATCGGGTATCACACAGCGCACAAAAAACGGGCCTGGCGTGCATACCAGACCCGTTGGGAGCAACAACAATAGAAGAACAAATTAGCTGAGTCCGCTGTTGACGTTGTTGAAGACTTCGCTGACTTTGCCACCGAGCAGGGTCAGAATACCAATAACGACGATAGCGATGAGTACCAGAATAAGTGCGTACTCGACCAGACCCTGGCCTTCTTCTTTAGCGAAAAAACTGCGGAGCATTATGAATGTCCTTTCTGAATAATACGAAAAAAGAACTACGCTCTTATGATACACCATGGAGCAACACATTGCAATAGGAGAAAAGTACTAATTCTTTTACAAGATCTAACTATCGAAATACAACCGCAAACATTGTAGGACTTTCGCTGATCATACCCTCATGGCAAGCATCGATATGATCCGTAGGTGCGGTTTGCATCCGCACAGCGGTCGGAACGACCGCATCTCTATCTGAATCTACCCAATCAACGTGGTCAGACCACAAGCATTATGCCCCATAAAAATCAGTGAAGCCATCGCGCTCCAGCCGGTTGAGCATCTGCTCGACTTTGTGGCTGCTTTCGGGCAGCGGTTGCTGGCTGGCCGGGTTGCGCAAAAGGGCAAGCAAATCAGCCAGCGCCTGCCGCAACAACGGCGTATCGTGACCGCGCAGCCGTGGCAGAATGCGTTGCTTGATTTGCAAATCGAGCGCTTGCATGGGTGTGAAGAGACCGCTGGATTGCTCGATATAGTGCAGCATATCGCCCAGTGTACGGTAGCCATAGGGTTGCCCCAGGCGTGTCACAATCGCCTGCAACGCAACAAGCACCTGCCAGACCGCCTCATCTATTGGCTGCGGATGGCTGGCGCGAAACGATGGCATATCCACCTCGGTCAACTCAATCACATTGGCGCGGTCCAGGATTTTGTCGCTCAACGGGTAGGTACTTTCATCAACATTGACGGTGCCAATCAAGCGCAGATTCAGCGGCAGCCGCAAGGGTTGGGCCACGGTCATACCATCGATGGTGTGTGCCTGCGCCATGGGAATCCCCAGATCGACCGTGCGTTCGACCGTCTCAAGCGCCGAGAGCAATGGCGCCAGATAGTATTCCGGGCGGGCCAGATTCATCTCATCGAGGCAGACAAAATAGGGACGCAGGGGATCGGCGATGGCCCGCAGCACAAAGCTCAAAAACGGCGTCGGTTGATAATAGCCGGTCAGGGCATTGTAGTAACCCAGCATATCGCGCCCATTATGCCAGTCCGGCTGGACCGCTACGATGAGATAGTACGGGTTATCGACCGTATCAATGCCATAATACGCATCGGCATAGAGCCGCGTCAGGCGTGTTTTGCCCGTACCACTGATACCGGGCAGAATAACCAGCGGGCGCGTTTGCAATGCCACATGGTAGGCACGCAGCAGCGTCGCACTGATAGTCAGACCGCGTGCATGAATACGTGACACGATGGTAGCACTATCTGGTGCTGGTGGTTCCAGCTCATAGCGGCTGGCTGGCTCATGCAGCATGAGCGCGGCACGTGGTGACGAACGCTCCGGCGCTTCGGCCTGCTCCATCAGCGCTTCGTTCAGCGGAAAAAGCGTCAAGACATCTTCAATTAAAACGAGCCGCCAGATCGGCTGGTTGCGCATCCCAGGGGTAGACAAACCCGGCCCAGAGGTAGTGCGCCTGACGATGATGCAGATAGCGCTCCAGCCATGTCACTGAACCATCGCTGCCAGTCGGCTCGCTGCTGCGTGAACGGCGCCGTTCAGCGGCAAAACGTGCTTCGCCCCGCTGCGCCAGTTCGTCAACCAGCGCCGTCCAAACCGTGCGATCCTCTTCCCAGAGGCGTTGTATCTGGGGCTTACGCACGCCCCAGAGCTGCAACCCGACCAGGATTGCCCGTTCGCCGCCACTGACGCTGATCAGCAGACCGCTGCCACGTGGCGGGCGATCAAATGCCACATAGTAGTCATCGACCGGCGCACGCTCACCATGCCCGCGATTGATGGCCCGCTGTGATTTATAGCTGACTTCGTAGAGCGGCCACTGCTGGGGATAGCGCTGGGCAGTGGCAATCTGCACCGCTTCGGCCAGTTCGACCAGCCAGGGATGCACATGCTCCTGGATGGCTTGCCAGCGTTCGCTCGTACCTGGCAAGGCAAACGCTGCCATTGCGGCCGGGGGGAGGGTTGTGCGAGTTAGTTCAGGGGTCATATTAGTTCAATTGCGGCGCAGCGTGCTGCCTGCTGCGCCGCCAGCGATTGCTTTCATCGTATCGGCGCATAACGCGCATGCGCCTGGTGCTGCGCTTCCTGCTCCGTTGGTGACCAGTCTGCCGGCTCCAATGTCATGCCAAAGTGCTGGTTCAGTGCGGTTGTAAAAGCGGCCATAATATCAGTGTGCTGCACATCGGCTGGCCCAAGATCATGGATGCCGGTAACACGCTGATCCAGGCGCTCTATCATGATCATTTGTTCGGAAATAGGTATATTCAGCAGTCGGCTGATTGCTGCCGCATGCCAGTGCAAGTACAGGCCAGCCTGAATCAGCAGCCCGCTTCGACGGCGGACCTGCGACAGCCCGATGACCTTGCGCTCACCGGTCATGATTTCATAGGGTGAGCGACCAGCAAAACAGACCCGGCGCGACCACTGATCCTGGTGCTGCGTATCGCTGCGGGCCTCGGCGATGCTGATGGAGCGTGCAGGTACACCGAGCCGTATCAGCGTAGCAACCCAGATGTCACTGAACCAGCGATATGATTCAGTGACATCCGCCAGCCAGAGCCGATGGTGACGGGGCAGCACGAGATCACACATCAACATATCCGGCGTTGCCAGCACAGCACTGCCGCCGCTGGAACGGCGATAGATTTGGATGCCTGCACGTTGACAGGCAAGCTGGTCGATCTGTTCCAGTGATTGACCAGACCCGATAATCAATGCGGGCGGTGACATGCCATACCAGCGCAGGGCTGGCCGTGGTTGCTCAATCGGCTGCTGGCCGACCGAATCCAGTCCGGCCAGCAGCCCATGGGCCAAGGCTAGCTCAGCATCAGCGGTGCCAGTGCTCCAGGGCAGCAGCCGCCAGGTTTCCATGTGCAAATCCTTATTGGTCAAGTGACTGGATCATCTCCCAGGTGAAACGAGCAGCCCGTTCAACGCAGGCTGGCTCAATATTGTTGACGTTGTCCGTGTGCTGATGCCAGTTCACAAGCCAGCCATCGTGGTCAACGCCAGCGAGACAGATACCACGGTAGCCGCGTTTGCGCAGGGCGCCGATTTCTTCCATGGTGACGACATCACGACCAGTCACATTCATCTCCGGATTGCGGCGGGCAGCTTTGTCGGCCAGGGCGACCGAATGCGGGTCGGGTCGATAGCCGTTGAGATAAGATGCGCTTGTGTGTCGTGTAACATAGACCAGGTCACCCGCACCGACCATCTCAAGATCGAGGAACCAGGCATCGGTGAGCTGGCTGCCATATCTATCGAGTAGCTCATGCATGCCCATACAGCCGACCTCTTCAGCGCCGGTGAAAGCGAGCCATACCTCAGTTTGCTTCAGGGGTTGCTGTTGCAGGCGTCCCGCAAGGCCAAGCACACAGGCTACCGCCGAAGCATTATCGTTGGCGCCATCGACATACCCACTACGTTCATCCGCAGCAGCAAGCACCAGACTTTTGATCAGCCCGATGAGACTGAGCCGGTAGAGTGTGGGAAAACTGCGACGCGGTCCGACCGTTCGGAAGAGATGGATCAAACCACCAGCAACCATGTTGACCAACACACCGGTTGTGATGGCAGGAAAGAGACGCTTCAGCAGTGGGCGAAAGGTGATGCGGTGTTTATTGGTATCGGTATGGGCAATCAGCACCAGTCGTCGCCGAACTTCACCGGTCGGCGCAATGCGCACAATCAGGTTGGCGCTCTGGTGTTGGCGGGGCCAGACGTGCCAACGTGGATCGGCGCATATCAAGCATTTGCCAGAATGCGGCGGCTGATGCCAGGTTCGCGGCTGAACCCATCAGGCTGCCAGTACGACCGGTGCGTCCCAGGGCGTACCCGGCGAGGGCCAGGGTTGTGGCAAAGATGGTGGTATAGCCCCAGCTATCAGCGGTCTGAAACGTCATTTCTTCAATATCCGTCAAATCAAAACCGGCCAGCGTCTCACGAATATAGCTGCGGGCCTGCGCCTCTTCGGGATGCCCGGCCGGCCGTGGGCCAATTGTCTCGGCAAGAGCACGGACATGCGGCATCAATGCATCAGCCGCGAGGGTATCTACCATGATAGCGTTTTCGGTCTTTGAATCAGTCATTGTGTCAGTCATCCTCATCTCTCTTTCTTGAGCTAACTTGAACTAATGGGTGAGTGGCCGCAGCGACGGTTTATCGCCTGGTACCACACCATAAAACCACAAACTTAACCCGGCAAAGGCAATCAGTCCAATAATACCAATACACAACAGCCAGCCTGTCCAATGGCGACTGATCATGCGATCAAGGAGCCAGCCCAGACCAGCACACACCAGGGGCACGACAAAATAAGCATACCGAATTTGCAGCCCCAGAGCAAGATCAACCGCAAAAAACAGGAGCGCCGTGCCAACCCAGGCAATCAGCAACCAGCGTTGCGGCAGTGGCGTAAAGAGGGTCAAAGCGATCAGGCTCACCACCGCCAGCAAGGTGCCTATCGGCGCAAACGATACATTCAGGCTGCCCAGCGTCCACCAGATACGCCCATAATCTTCAGCGGTCCAGGCCAGGCGTTCGTTGCCGGCCAGCCCCCGCACATGCATGGTAATAACTTCGGAATAGAGCAACACGATGGTTATCAGGGCAGTGACAACGATGACGATGAACCAGCCGTGCCAGTGCTGGTGTGTGCGTCGATGAAAGAACCAGCTCAGCGCCAGGGTGCCGCTGAGCCAGAAACCAGCGAGCAGGGCGGTGCCAACATGTATCAGCATAATGAGCGTGAACAAGACGGTTGCTGCTGCCCAGAGCAGCAATGGGCGCAGACGAGGCTGGATCACAAACAGTGCTAGCAGCAATGTGAGGGCCTGACCGACGACTTGCGGCCCAAACCCCCACCACAGGGCAGTATATTGAATGGGTAGGAATGCCAATATGAGGGCAGCCAGCACCGCTGCCCGCTGGCTGCCGCCGAGATACCGCACGAGCAGTGCGAGAAAGAGCACGGAACAGCCATCCAGAAAAGCATAGAAGCCCTGCATAACCACCACGGTATTGGCTGTTAAGAGCGAAAGTGGCGATACCAGTAGATAAAAGGCCGGTGGAACAATGGCCAGGCGCTTGCTAAACTCGGCTGGCTTATCATAGAGCAGCAACGATCCCCATTGCAGCTTCATGAGGCGTTCTTCGTGAATATACCAATCGTGCGAGTCAAACACCGGGTAGAGGCTGCCAAGCAGACGAATACCCAGCACAGCAATGGTGAGCAGCAACAGCCAGCGCCACTGCCGCAGTGCCTGAGCGGGTTGGCCGGGCAACAGATGGCTCAGGCGCGGGTAGACTGCCCAGATGAGCAAAAGGAGCGCACTACTGGCGACCAGCAAGCTACTGTGCCAAGCCGAGGCAATAAACAGATTGGCGGCAGTCAGAACGGCAAGCAGCACCACGGTTGCGATACCAGCAATCAGCCAGCCGGTCCAATGGTACTCAAGGCGCCAGGCCATACCGAGCACGGTAAGCACGATGAGCCATTGTACCAACAGCACCGGCCAGGTGGGTAAAACCAGTTCGTTCATGGGCCAGGTAATGGCGACTGAGTCGAGGCGAATACCAATGCTTCGCCGGTCGCTCGCGGTAGGCGCAGTATCGCTGCGCAGGCCCAGTTCCAGCTGACCATCGGCCAGGACATCCGGGGGCATGAGCATGTAGTAGCGACGCGGCTCAGCCTTCACTGGCAGGGTCATCCAGGCATGCTCATCCGTGCGCATATCGACCGGGCGGGGTGGTGTCACATCTGGGGGGATGCCGCCAATGTTCAAGATAAGCAGCGGATGACTGAGCGTGGCAAATCCATTGATGGAAATGGTGCTCTCGCCTTTGGTCCAGCGGTAGCGTGTGCCGGAAGCGTCCTCTTCCTGGCTAAAAAACCCATGGAGCAAGTGGCGATCAGCACGCACACCAATGCTAAAGGTCTGGCTATGGCCCTGCAACGAAAGGCTCAGCATATTGGCGCCAACCACGGCGAGCACAGACAGCAGCAGCCAGAGCAGCAGGGCATACCAGCGTACAGCGATACCAGGCTGCATAACCGCAGGCAGCGACGGTTCGGCACTATCGGGTAACGCTGACGACAGGCGCTTCGGGCGTGTGCGATCAAGCCAGCGTGGGATCAATAAGTTGTCACGATGAAAACGCATACCTATAATATGATACAATACACGGGCATCATGTCAATGCCTGGTTTGCTCCTAATCATACATATGTTGTTGCGATCAGCAATCATCTATCGATTTTGCTCCAACGCGGTATACCATCGCCTTATAGCTATCACGCTCGGGACAGCAGCACTATGACTTCTTTTCGCTTGCCATTGGACCAAATCGCTGATCGAGGGCGTGTTCGACTCAGGGCGCTGTCGTTTGATCTTGACCGTCTCTGGTCGCACTGGCAACTGGATGCGCTGGCCTTGCTCACCCTGTTGCTGATCACGCTGGCGTACCAGACTATCGGTTCATTTGACATAACGATGAATCCTCGTGATCGGCGGTTTATTATCGATGCGCATGAACTCGAAATTGGCAATACGGGTGATTGGATCCGCTGGACCAGCCCTGAAACCCGACTGGCGTTACCGTTGCTGGCGGCACACCATCCGCTCATCCTCAATTTATCGCTGATCAACAGTTACCCCGCAGATGTACCTGACCCGGTGGTCAAGTTGCGCCAGGATGATCAGACGCTGGTGAGTTTTGCGGTGCCACGCGAACAGGCCATGATACGCCATCACCGTATGTTGCTGCGACCGCAAGATCGGGCCGGCTGGGCCATGCCCTTGACGATTGAAAGTACGACGTTCAGTCCCAGCGAG
>JAAURD010000141.1 GCA_012034075.1 Chloroflexaceae bacterium
GGTGAACCTCCGTTGTCAATGATCGATCAACGCATGTCTTTTAGATAATAAGACTTGCATTTTTGGAAAATATCATGTACAATCAATTGCATAATTGAAAAATAAGCATTTTTTCTGATAAAAAATAAGTTTCGATAGTTTTTTGTTGTAAAATTATCGAGAGAAAGAGCAATAAACGTCTCTTAACATGCCCTTTGTTTGCAACCCGTTTCTTGAGCAAAAACGGGTGGTTTTGATACACAGAGATTACGACGTGGTTGCACCTATGCAACCCTGAATTTGGTTCGCGTATCGACTTCACAGGCGTCACGCTGTGTGCCAGCAGTGTGTTGACGCGAAGTATCGATATACACCAGTGAAGGAGTTTCTATGGCAACGAATGCTGCCCGAAAGCGGATGTCCAACTTCTTTCAGGAAGTGGTTGGCGCTACACCCGGAAGTGATCCTCATCTGGATCTTTGTATCCAATGTGGTACTTGTGGTGGTTCATGCCCGTCTGGTGACGATATGGACCACACCCCGCGTGCATTATTTGCAATGATCAATGCAGATATGCGCGATGTCGTCTTACGGAGTAACACCCAGTGGTATTGCGTTTCGTGCTACTACTGTATGGTGCGCTGCCCGCAAGAGGTCCATATCACCGATTTAATGTACACCCTGAAACGGCTTTCGATCAAGGCCGGTAAATATCGCGAGTCCAGTACGCCGGAGGTCCCAGGGTTTTCTGAGACCTTTATTGATTATGTGGAAAATTATGGGCGGAGCTTTGAGCTGGGCCTGGCAACGCGCTATAACTTGCGCCACCACCCGATGGATATGCTCAAACTGGCGCCGATTGGCCTGGGGATGCTGAAACGGCGACGGATGGACCTGGTGCCCAAGCGCATCCGTGGGATTAGCCAGCTGAAGGCGATTTTGCAGAAAGCCAGCGATATCGAGCGCAGTCAGGAGGTGGCACGATGAAATATGGCTATTACCCCGGTTGCTCGCTTGAGCATAATGCTATCTCGTACCACGAATCGACGATGGCGATTGCGCCACGTCTGGGGATCCAGTTTCAGGAGATTGATGACTGGAATTGCTGTGGTGCAACCGAGTTTATTGCGGTGAAGTTGTTGCCAGCGTATGCGCTGGTTTCGCGCAATCTGGCGATGGCGTCGCGGCAGCCCGACAATGGCAAGCAACTGGTGGCGCCGTGCAGTGCGTGCTACCTGAACCTGAGCAAGGTGGATCAGTATATGGTCGATTCGCCGGAACTGGCGGCGCAGGTCAATGCATCGTTGGCCGCGGGCGGCTTAAACTACACCCCCGGCGATATTCGGGTGCGGCATCTGCTGGATGTGATCGCGCAGGATGTTGGCTACGAAAAGGTTGCCGAGCAGATTCGGCGGCCGCTAACTGGTCTACGGGTTGCGCCCTATTATGGCTGTGTGGTGGTGCGCCCTGGCTTCCAACAGCAGGTGGATGACTATGAATACCCAACCTCAATGGATCTGCTGATGCAGACGATTGGCGCGACAGTGATTGATTTCCCGATGAAGACGCACTGCTGCGGTGGCCATATGACCCAGATTAGCCAGGAGGTTGCGTTTGAGCTGATCCGGCGCTTGCTGAAGAATGCCAGCGATTATGAAGCAGATGTCATTGTAACGCTCTGCCCCATGTGCCAGCTCAACTGGATGCCTACCAGGACAATGTGAACAAGCACTTCAAGACCAACTACGATATCCCAATCCTCTACTTTACCCAGATGATTGGCCTAGCAATGGGAATGGATCCCAAAGATGTCGGCATTGGCAAAGAGTTTGTGGATGCCCAGCCAGCCCTCTCAAGAATCACCCGCCAGGCAACCAAACCACCCCCCATTGCTCATACCGATCGCGACCGTTCACAGCCACGTCGCCCAGCACGAGCGAGCGGATCCCCCGCTCCTCTGCCCATGCCACGAATGCCAAAGGAGGACTAATCCCATGACCGAAGAACGAGTTGGCGTATACGTCTGCCACTGTGGTTCCAATATCTCAAAGACCGTCGCCGTAGCCGATGTAGCCCACTGGGCCGAGCAACAGCCGCATGTTGAGGTTGCTCGCCATTATGAATTTATGTGTTCGAGCCTTGGACAAGAACTGGTGCAGGAAGATATTCAGCAAAAAGGTCTGACCCGTGTCGTCGTCGCAGCTTGCTCACCCCATATGCACGAAAAGACCTTTCGCGCGGCCTGTCAGCGGGCTGGTCTCAATCAGTTTCTCTTTGAAATGGTCAACATTCGTGAAATGAATGCATGGGCCACCAATGACGGCGAATCGGCCACACGCAAAGCGCAGTATATGATTAAGGGCGCGATTCAGCGGGTGATTCATCACCAACCGCTGGAGCTGCTGCCGGTGCCGATCAATTCGGCCACGCTGATTATTGGTGGGGGTATTGCGGGCATTACGGCGGCGCTGGAGCTTGCCGATGCCGGTCATCCGGTCTATCTGGTGGAGCGTGAGCCGTCGATTGGCGGGCATATGGCCCAGATCGATAAGACCTTTCCGACGCTGGATTGTTCGGCATGTATTCTGACGCCACGTATGTTTGATGCGGGCAATCATCGCAATATTACGCTGATGACGCATAGCGAGGTGCTTTCGGTCGATGGCTATATTGGCAATTATACGGTGAATGTGCGGCGCAAACCGCGCTATATTGTGGAGGAGCTGTGTACGGGCTGCGGTACCTGTATTGAGAAGTGCCCGGGCAAAGCGCTGGATGAGGAGTTTGAGTGCGGTCTGGGCTATCGCAAGGCGGTGTATCGACCATTCCCGTATGCGGTGCCGAAGTATCCGGTGATTGACCCGGAGAGCTGCATTTACTTCCAACGAGGCAAATGCAAAGCCTGCCAGATTGTCTGTCCGACCAATGCGATTGACTTTGAGCAAAAAGAAGAGATAGAGACGCTTGAAGTGGGCAGTATCATTCTCGCTACCGGCTATGATCTCTTTAATGCCCGCCGCATCCCGCAGTATGGCTATGGGCGGCTGGCGAATGTGTTTACCAGTATGGAGTTTGAGCGGCTGGTGAATGCGACGGGGCCAACGGTTGGTCGCATTGTGCTGCGTGATGGTGTTACTGAGCCCAAGAGCGTGGCGATTATCCATTGTGTTGGCTCGCGTGATAAGAACTACCACGAGTATTGCTCACGGGTGTGCTGTATGTATTCGCTGAAGTTTGCGCATCTGGTGCAAGAGCGTATTCCTGATGCCGAAGTCTTCAATTTCTATATTGATATTCGGGCGGCGGGCAAGCGCTATGAGGAGTTTTACCACCGCGTGCTGGAAGAGGGGATGCATGCCATTCGTGGGCGTGTTGCCGAGGTCACTGATGCCGCGCGTGGACCCAACGAAGAGGGCAAGCTGATTGTGCAGGTGGAAGATACGCTGATTGGCAAGCAACGGCGGATTGCCGTCGATATGGTGATTCTCAGTGTCGGCGTTGAAGCTCGCCACGACTCGCGTGAAGTTGCGCAAATGTTTGGTCTCGGTTGTGACTTCAATGGCTTCTTCACCGAACGCCATCCCAAGCTCGACCCGATCTTGACGATGAGTGATGGCATTTTTGTAGCCGGCGCATGTCAAGGCCCCATGGCTATTCCCGAAACCGTCGCACAAGGTGCCGCAGCCGCAGCACGAGTCATGAGTCACATCGGCCAAGGCACCATGATGCTCGAACCAGTTCGCGCCACGATCACATCGGCACAGTGTTCTGGCTGCCGTATTTGTAATAATCTCTGCCCCTACAATGCCATCATCTTCCACGACGATCTACGCGTATCAGAAGTGATCACCGCACTCTGTCATGGATGTGGCGCGTGTGTATCGGCCTGCCCCAGCGCCGCCATTACCGGCGCACACTTCACCAAAGAGCAGGTCATGTCCCAGATTGAAGGCATATTGGGCGACGTACAAGATCCGTCGATCTTTGATTTTGCAGTCTAACGAGGAGAAAGACCATGACTGAACCCTATAAACCGGTGATCGTCGGGTTTCTCTGCAACTGGTGTTCGTACCGTGCAGCCGACCTGGCCGGAACATCGCGTTTGCATTACGCACCAACGATGCGCCCGATCCGGGTGATGTGTACGGCCCGTGTTGAACCGCAGTTTGTGATCAAGGCTTTCCGTGAGGGCGCCGATGGGGTGATGATTGCTGGTTGTCACCCCGGCGAATGCCACTATGTTGTGGGCAATATGCGGGCGTTGCGCCGGTCGCTGCTGTTGAAGCGGATGCTGCGCCAGTTTGGCATTGAGGAGCAGCGTTTTCGGTTGGTCTGGGCGGCTGCTTCGGAGAGCAATGTGCTGGCCGAGGCGGTTGACTCGATGACGGTGGAGCTTTCGCAGCTGGGTCCGTTGCGCTGGAAGCAGCAGGTGCTGGGTAGCCCAAGCCACGAACAAATTGTCGAAGCAGCATCAATTATGGCGGAGGTGTAATGGTGGCAGCAGCATCTAAACTGAAACTGGCAATGTATTGGGGTGCCTCGTGTGGTGGCTGCGAAATTTCGTTGCTCAACATTGGCGATAAAATCCTGGCGGTGGATGAAGCCTGTGAGATTGTCTTCTGGCCGTGTGCCGCTGATTTTAAGTATGAGGATGTACGCGGTTATCCGGATCAGTATATCGATTTGTGCCTTTATAATGGAGCCATTCGTAACTCAGAAAATGAGGAGATGGCTCATTTGCTGCGCCAGAAATCAAAAGTGCTAGTCGCTTTTGGTTCGTGTGCGCACGAAGGTTGTATCCCAGCCCTGTCGAATCTGACCACGGCGGCGGAAACCATGCGCACGGTCTATCTCGACAATCCCAGTCTTGATAACCCCCAGCGGGTGATGCCGCAGACAAGGGTTGAGGTGCCGGAGGGTACGCTGACCCTGCCGACGTTTTATAACACGGTCAAGTCATTGGACCAGACCGTCCCGGTGGACTATATTATTCCAGGGTGTCCACCGGAACCACACCAGATATGGGCAGTGCTGGAGCTGATTGTGACTGGTGGGCCGTTACCGGCGCCGGGCAGTACGATTGTTGGCGCAAGTGATCTGGCGGTCTGTGCAGAGTGCCCGCTGGAGCGGCATGAGAAGCAGATAGAGCGGTTCTATCGACCGTATGAGAAGGCGCCGGAGCCGGGCTTGTGTTTGCTGGAACAGGGGATTATGTGCCTGGGTATTGGCACGCGTGGTGGTTGTGGTGCGCTTTGTCCACAGGTGGGCATGGGTTGCCGTGGGTGTTACGGCCTTATGACCGGTGTGGAAGATCAGGGTGCGAATATGATTTCGGCGATTGCGGCGGTGATTGCGGCGGGCAATCCCAGCGATGATGAAGCCGAAATGGAACGCCAGATTGACGAGGTGATGGATACGATTGTTGATCCGGCTGGTACGTTCTATCGCTTTAATATGGCGCATTCGTTGTTACATCGGGTCAAGAGCAATGGAGGTTCGTGATGAAACAGATCACTATCGATCCTATTTCACGTCTTGAGGGGCATGGCAAAATCGATATTTTCTTGAATGATGCTGGTGATGTTGCCAATGCCTATTTGCTTATTCCAGAGTTGCGCGGGTTTGAGCAGTTCTGTGTGGGGCGGCCGGCCGAGGAGATGCCGCGGATTACCAACCGTATTTGCGGGGTCTGCCCGGAGGCGCATCATATGGCGGCGACGAAAGCGCTGGATGTGTTGTTTCAGGTGGAAGCGCCGGAGGTAACGCACAAACTGCGCGAGCTGTTCTATTCGGCTTTTTATGTTACGGACCATACGACGCACTTTTTTGCGCTGGGCGGGCCAGATTTTGTGCTGGGGCCGGATGCTCCGCCGGCTGAACGCAATATTCTGGGTGTGGTGCATAAAGTTGGTGTGGAGATTGGCAAGCAGGTGATTGATGCGCGTATCCGCAACCATCATGTGATTAAGATGATGGGTGGGCGTGGGGTGCATCCGGTGGCCGGGTTGCCGGGCGGCTGGAGCAAGGCGATAAGCGAAGCGGAGCGCCACGAAATCGAAGCGGTGGCACGCCAGAATGTGGATTTTGCGCTGTTTTCGCTCAAGCTCTTCGATGATATTGTGCTGGCAAACTCCGAGTACGTCGATCTCATTGTGGGTGATACGTATGTGCATCGCACGTACTCGATGGGTATGGTCGATGAGAACAACCGGGTGAACTTTTATGATGGCATGATCCGCGTGGTAGACCCTGATGGCAATGAGTTTGTGAAGTACCATCCGCGTGATTATGCGCAGCATATTGCCGAGCATGTGGAACCGTGGAGTTATCTCAAGTTCCCGTATCTGAAGAAGATTGGTTGGAAGGGCTTTACGGATGGCAAAGATAGTGGTGTTTATATGGCGACACCGCTTTCGCGCTTGAATGCCGCTGATGAGATGGCGACGCCGCGTGCCCGCGAAGCCTATGAGAAGATGTATGAGACGCTGGGGAGCAAACGCCTGCCCAATGGGCGCTATCAGCCGGTGCATTTTCGGCTGGCAACGCACTGGGCGCGTTTGGTTGAGTTGCTGTATGCTGCCGAGCGCATGCTGGAGCTGAGCATCGATCCGGACATCGTTAACCCGAATGTGCGGGCACCGGTGACGGAAATTCCCACTGAAGGCGTGGGGTGTGTGGAGGCGCCACGTGGTACGTTGACCCACCACTACTGGACCGATGAGCGGGGCATTCTGACCCGTGTTAATCTTATTGTGGGCACGACCAATAACTATGCGCCGATGTCTATGTCGATTAAGAAGGCGGCGCAGGCGCTGATTCAGCAGGGTACGGTGATTACCAACGGTCTGCTCAACCGCATTGAGATGGCGTTCCGTCCTTATGATCCGTGTATGTCGTGTGCGACCCATGCGCTGCCGGGGCAGATGCCGTTGGATGTATCGATCCGTGATGCTGAGGGCAACCTGGTTCAGCGGATCCGTTCGGAGGAGTCGTGAGAACGCTGGTTCTTGGTCTGGGCAACCCGATCCTCACTGATGATGGGGTGGGGGTGCGGGTTGCTGAATCGGTGCAGGCACGCTTGCAGCAGGCGGCGGCGCCTGGGGCTGAAGCTCCAGGCGCAATTGGAATGGCGTATCATCTCCAACGCCTCGATTATGCCGATGATGCGGGTGACTCGATGGTGATCGATGTGCAGGAGATGAGCGTTGGTGGGCTGACGTTGATGGAGACGATGATTGGCTATGAGCGGGTGATTCTGATCGATGCGATGGAACACCCGGACTTGCCACCGGGGGCGATGTGCCGGTTGAGTCTCGATGACTTGCGGGCGATCAGTCCGACGCAGCACAGTGCTTCGCCGCATGATGCAACGCTGGTGACGGCGTTTGACCTGGGACGGCGGATGGGGTATGCCTTGCCCAATGAGATGATCATCTACGCCATTGGTGTTGCGAATGTGCTAGATTTTAGCGATCAGCCGACTCCAGCGGTCGCTGCTGCTATTCCGCAGGTGGTAGCGGCTGTGCTGGAAGAGTTACGAAGGGAGAGCTAGCAAGATGGTTTCACCTGAATTGCTCCGCCGGTTTTCGTTTTTCGGCGGTCTGACGATGGAGCATATTGTGGCGATGGCTACGGCTGCGCAAGAGTTGACGGTTGAAGCTGGGGCGTTCTTCTTTCATGAGGAGGATTTGCTCAATCACTGTTTTTTGCTGCTTGAGGGTGACGCGGTGATTGTGATTGAGATTCTGGAAAAAGACCGTGAGGCGGTTGTCAACGATATAGCGGTGGGTGAGTTGTTTGGTTTGTCGGCGCTGGTGCCGCCGT
The DNA here is from genome assembly GCA_012034075.1 of Chloroflexaceae bacterium. GTDB lineage: Bacteria > Chloroflexota > Chloroflexia > Chloroflexales > Chloroflexaceae > JAAURD01. The sequence goes on from JAAURD010000141.1 coordinate 7,804, forward strand.
ACTATGCGACTGCTTCGGCCAGGGCACAGGGCAGTTGCCGGGTGGTGGCGTTTGACTGTGCCAGTTTGCGCCAGCAGTGCCAGGATGATGCGGTTTTTGGCTCGATTATCCACCTGCGCGTTGCGCAGGTGCTGCGCGACCGGCTGCGTGATTTGCGTGTTGAGTCGCTGGCGAGTAGTTTTGAGGGGTAGTAAAGGAAGCACCCAGCAGAGAATAATATCTCTGCTGGGTGCTTCTATTGTTCTTGATCCAGAAAAATAACATCATCCGGCACAGGGCAATCTATATCGAAGCAGGATCCGAAAGTGCTCTGGTCGGCTTGATATTCTGATTCATGCGAAACAGGAGCAAAGCGCAACAGATAACGCACCCATGCTATGGTTTCCCGATCACACCACTGGAGATCATCGATCACCAGTAGCAACGGCTGTGCTCCGATGAGAATAGCCCGTGCCAGTGCTTCAAACAGGCGTTGGCGTTCCCAGACTTCTAGCTGAGATTCAGGCACCGGAACATGAGGATAGTCATTGCAGATTTCAGGCAGCAGGCGCGTTAGTTCGCTCAACCAGATAGTTTGAAGACGCGATAACAACGTCCATAAACGTTCATTTCGTAACCAGTCAACCACAGGTGCATAGGCCAGACGTCCCTCAGCCGCATAACACCGTGCTCTGGCGCTGGTGATACCGGTTTGCCTGCTCCAGACGAGTACCTCTTCAATCAAGCGCGTTTTACCAACACCCGCTTCACCTATGACAAGCGCCAGTTGCGCATGGCCTGATGCCGCCTGCTGCCAAGCGTGTTGGAACCAGGCATATTCAGCCTGACGTCCGATCAGCGGCGTTTCACCCACGCCATTGAAAGGCCGCCCTGCCGAAAGAACGCCCGCGTTATCACTACTGGTCAACTGGGCATACAGGCTACGGGTAGCCGCATCTGGTGGCACGCCAAGCTCACGTTGTAACGTTGTCGCACAGGTATGATACACACGCAATGCCCTTCCCCGGTCACCATTGCGAGCATGCCCTTCCATAAGGTAACGATACACTCCTTCATGGAGTGGATCAACGCGCACGAGTCGTTGCGCATAAGGCAGTGCCTGGCGGTACGCCTGTTGAGCCAGCAGCAACCGGATCATGCGTTCTAGTATTTGCATAAACTGCCGGGTCAGGCTATCACGTTCTGGCAAAATCCACTCGTCATAACACGTTGGCAGCAAATCGCCCGTGTAGCACGAAACCGCCCGTTCCAGGGCAGCACGCTCCTGCTCTTGATTTTTCAACAATACTGCCTGATCCGCCTGTTGAATGGCTTGCTCAAATTCAGCAACATCAAGGACATAGGGAAGAACGGGCTGCCACTGGATGACTTTGGCATCGATATGCAGCAGATGATCGGCATTGGGCAATGCATGACGCAATGATAGATCAGTTGATGCAGATTTGTGCAGGCATGCGAGTCAGATGAGTCGGGCCAGAAACGAAAAGCGATAGATTGACGCAGTTGGGGTTCATGACGATGTAGCAACAGATAAGCGAGCAACGATTGCAGACGCGGCGTATTGACACTGGTGATCGGATCATGATCGGAGTGTAGTGCAAATGATTGGAACAGCTGAATGTGTAATACTGACACCCGATAGGCTTTCTTCAAACAATATGAAACCATAAAAAGACCTGATTATCTGAATAAAGGTCTTTTTATGGGTGCTGATAGGTCCTTATTCTTCTATCAAAACACCTTCTGGGTTCATGATACCACACGTCGTTCTGTCTCACGAACAATCAGGGTACGGTAACGGTTCAGAATTGGGAGGAAATCGCGGAGAATTCATGGATTTCAAGTGTATGCACACACAAGGTATCAGTATCCATTTTACGATAAACCTTATGGGGTATCGGGTGCGGCAATCGTGACGGTATAGCTCGTCTGCTCACTGGTGTGCGGTGTTACGCCGGCGATAAGCAGCACGCCCTGCTCGCCGGCGGCCAGCGCTACGGTGGCGCTACCATCGTCATTGGTGCGGAGTGGCTCGACCTGGGTGCGGCCATCGGGCAAGGTGCGCACCAGACGGAGCTCCCACTGCTGCGGCAGCGTGCCATCCACGGGGACAAACCCGGCCGCCTGCCAGCCATCCGGCAGGGTGTGCCCATCGTGGTCATAGCCCAGTTCGGGAATGCGGATCCGGTCGATCAGCAGCCCTGGGGCATGAAAGCCTTCATCGTTGATCTGCCAGAAGCGCAGCAGCACCTCTTGCCCGGCATACGCCGAGAGGTCCATCGTTTCCTGTACCCAGATGCCACGCACACCAGAGCCAGGCGTGGCATCTGGTTCGCCGCTGATGCCGGTGATCCCATTGCCATAGTTGGCGCCCTGCGGGTCGTTGGTGGTGGTCAGCTGGCCGGGCAGGGTCTGCCAGGTCTGGCCGGCATCGCTTGAGATGCTGACAAAGGCATAGTCGTAGGCAGGCTCCAGCTCATACCAGAGATCAAGCTCTAGCGTGACCGATGTGAGTTCACGAAAATCAAAGGCGCGGGTGAGCGTTGCCACACTGCTATCACCGCGACCGCTCCACCAAGCGGCCTGGTCGGCGGGCAGGCTGCCCACCAGCAAAACATCGGTATCGCCTTGAAAGGTCAGGTTCACCGGACCGGTTGGCAGCTGGAGATAGTCAACGCCAAACTGATGGACGCTGCCATGGAAGGTGCCCACATCGATTGGCTCTGGTGTGATCTGCTGTGGCAGGTCCATGTGTGCTGTGCCATCGGTCAGCGGCGGGTAGGCGTAGCGCCCATCGGCAATGGTCGGGTCATCCAGCAGATTGGCGACGGCCCAATCGCCAAAAATGGTGTTGAAGCTGCTGATATCCGGGTAACGCGCGGCAGCTAGCGGCACAAACGCATCAAAATGACTGCCCGCATCTGCACGGATCAGTTCGTTCAGGCTGCTGCCCGCACCGATATATTGGGCATACACATAGCGCAGAAAGAGATTGGCCGCGCCGTAGTGGGCCATCGCAGCCCAGGGTTCACTGACCCAGTTGGTCAGCTGGGTATCCGGCTGGCGCAGATAGCTCAGCGCATAGCTCTGTGTGCTAAAGCCGTTGAGGTTTTCCGACAGGGTCGCACACCCCTCATTCAACCAGACATCGGCCTGGCGCTGCTCGTTCCAGTGGATCATGTGCTGAAATTCGTGCGCGAGCGTATCAAGATAGTCGCTGCTGGCCGGGCT
>JAAURD010000142.1 GCA_012034075.1 Chloroflexaceae bacterium
CTCGCCGTCGTCCCCTTGGTGGGAGGAGGGGCCGGGGGTGAGTGGGGAGAGGGGGATAAAGGCATGTGCATGCAATTGGACTGCTGCCTGGCAAAAGGTCGTCTCCGCTTCGTGAAACAGGCCACGCAGTTCATAAAACGCCGATAACCCATCAATGCTCCGGCCAATCTCAATGGTGCAATGCTGACGCACAGCCCAACTCCACGCCGAACGTACATTCTCCAAATCTACCGTGATACTATGCAAGGTCTGGCGTGAACCAAAGGCCAGCATCTCACGTTGTTGTAACAGCGCCAGATAATACGTCGCATGCTGTTCAGCCGCCTGCGCTTGTTCTTCCGGAAAGACGGCCAATTTATCAGCAGCATATTGCCGCAGCAATTCGTGAATCTCATAACGTTTCTGTGATGTCCAGCGAAGGTAGCCCTTGGCAACCAGACCTTCGAGGAAGAAGGGCGATGCACCCAGAACCTGACGAGCCGCTTCACCGCTAAAGCCTCCACGAAAGACCGAAATCTGCCGCACAATACTCTGCTCTGCTTCAGACAACAAGAACCAGAAGGAGTCGATCATCGCCAGCAGACTGCGATGGCGCCCATGCACTTCGGGCCGGTCGGTTACCAGGAATGAGAGATTCAGCTCAATCTTTTCGGCAATCGTCTGACACGAGAAGGTGCGTACCCAGGCAGCGGCAAGTTCAATTCCCAGGGGCATGCCTTCAAGCAAACGGCAAATGCGTGCAATAAAAGGAACATCAGCAGCGGTATAGGTGAACTCGGCATAGGTCTGGCGAGCACTGCGAATAAAGAGTTGTACGGCACTATAGCGCTCAATCGACGTATCGGTTTCGCTCTCTGGTACGTTCAAACCACCAAGTTCAAACGATACCATACCAGGGATATTCATGCGGTCGCGTGAGGTTATTAAGAGATGCACCCCGGGTGCCTGCTCCAGGATATCTTGCAACAGGGTGACATCCTCACGAAAATGCTCAAAGCTATCAAACACCAGCAACATGGTTCTGGATCGTACATAATGGAGCACCTGTTCACGTGGCGATTGCGGCCCGGCGAGCGACAGTTGCAACGCCTCTGCCAGCGCATAGATGACAAAATCGGGACTACCCAACGTATGCAGCGGCACAAAACACACCCCATCGGCAAATCGCGCTGTACACTCGGCCGCAGTTTGCAACGCCAGGCGGGTTTTGCCCATACCACCCGGCGCTAACACCACGACCAGACGTTGTTCTTGTATCAGCATTTTGAGCCGGCGGATGTCATCCTCGCGACCAATAAACTCGGTCAGATCGGATGGAAAAGAATAGGGCGAGCGTTCGGTTTCGGTTTTGAGATACCCGCTGAGTGACAGGGTGGTGATATGCGGGGCATAACTCCAGCCATTGCCACCTGACGTTAACACATCGTGATCGAGTAAATAGCGCAGACCACGTCGAATAGACCCTGGTTGACCTCCAGTCTGGTCATAAAACCATTGGAGCAGCTTTTCGGGAACTTCCCAGTTTAGGCTATGCCGCAACCATGTACGCAGACCGTTGGGCGACAATGGTTCGAGCGTGATTTGCACGCGGAGTGCGGCCTCTTGTGGCATGGCAGGGTGAGGGATCGTGCTATTGGTTGCATAGACCAGCACGAGACAGGGTATTTCGGAACAGTGGAAGAGGCTGCGCAAGGCTGTCAATGTCGTAGAATCAATATCTGCGATCTGGTCGAGTAACACCCAGAGACCCTGTACCTGTTGTGCCTGCAGCAGCTGCTGCAATGCCAACTCAAATGAAGCAACATCATGGCCTGGCAAGGAAAGCTCTGGCCACTCCTGCAGTGCTTCGGTAAGCACTCCATACACGCGCCCTTTCAGCGCGGCTGTCCCATGCAACGTCAAGACGCAATAGCGCTGTAACTCGGCTGCCTGTTCAATCTGGGCGAAAAAGCGCGTTATCCCACTCCCCGGTTCACCGACTAGCTGAATAATGCCCCTTTGGGAGTGCGGCAAGGCCTCAAAAAAGTGCTGAAGTTGCTCAAGTGCCTGGTCACGTTCGATTAACCGTGATGGCCCCTCAATAGAAGCAGTATCGACGCGTGCCAGATCTTCCCAGACTGCCTGCGCTCGTCCATGACGTTTCGCCAACCCATTGCGCTGATCGGCAATGTCAAACAACGCATCCGGGGTTTGTCCATCGCTGGGGAAGAATGCGACGCCCATGCTCAATGTTAATGAGAGCACCGGTTCCCCTGCAAACGGTACTGTCTGCACATTGTGCAAGAGGCGCTGCGTAAAAGCGATGGCCTGTTCTTTATCGGTATCTTTGAGCAAGATGACAAACTCATCGCCACCATAACGAAAGATGAAATCACTGGCACGTGTGGTTGCACGTGCGCGATGCGCAAATTCGACCAGCACCTGATCGCCACGGCTGTGACCAAACGCATCATTGATGCTCTTAAAATGGTCGAGATCAAGCACAATCAGGGCAAACGGCTCAGACTTCTGGCTATTGGCATGCGTCAGCCTGTGCAGCCACAGATCCATGGTAGTGCGGGTGAGCAGGTGTGTCAATGGGTCTCGTTGTCCCAGGTCATGCTGCTCTGGAGGCGACACGACTGGTATGCCGGTGGTGACGACATGGTGCAAGATCTCTACTGCTTGTTGGAGATCAGCAGGGTTGATTCGGGCAGCAGGACTGGCATCATCGATGCCCTGGATTTCGACAGGTGCTGATGGTGCCGGTTCAGTGGCATGATCTGTCGCAACCATATGGGGTTGTGTTTCCAGCAGCCTAGTCGCATGCTGTGCATCTACGGGTGGTGAAAAGAAGAATCCCTGACTATATTCACATTGCAGAAGACGCAAGTGATCGAGGTGACGCACGGTCTCGGCGCCTTCAGCAATGACATCCATGCCCAGGCTATGCGCCAGCGTCACAATCGCCCGCACAACATCGAGGATACGCTGGTCAACATCAACTCCGCTCACAAATGATCGGTCAATCTTCAACGTATTGATTGGCAGACGGTGCAAGTAACTCAGCGATGAATACCCGGTGCCAAAGTCATCCAGGCTAATCTGGACACCAAGTGCTTGTAAGTGCTTGAGCGTCAACACGGTGGTTTCGGTCTGCTCAATCACCACATCTTCGGTGATCTCCAGTTTGAGACTGGTTGGCGGTAGACCGGTTTCATGGAGCACTCGCTTCACATAATCGACCAGGTCTGGTTGGGCTAACTGCCGGCTGGACATATTCACGCTGATCATCAGTGGTGTGACACTGCCAAAGCGCTGTTGCCACTCGTACATCTGATGACAGGCGGTTTCTAGCACCCAGCGATCAATTTCAATCCCCATGCCAATTTCATCGGCCAGGTACAAAAACTCGCCGGGTGCGATCAAACCACGTTGTGGATGTTGCCAACGAACGAGTGCCTCGAAACCGGCGATGCCACCGGTTGCAAGCGACATAATCGGTTGATAATAGACACGCAGTTCGTTCTTTTCGAGCGTGCGTTGCAATTCGGTACTGATCTCAAGCCGTCTTACGGCACGCTGATGCATCAGTGTATCGAATAAGGAATATTGCCCGCGACCGAGCGCTTTGGCATGATACAACGCGGTATCAGTATCACGCAAGACATCTTCGGCCTGGGTATAGCCCATGTCGCTGGTGGTAATACCCATACTCAGCGAAAGAAAGACCTCGCGCCCTTCCACCACAACGGGCAGACGAAAGTGCTGTGCAATCGTCTGGGCCACTCGGATGGCATCTTCCACATCCTGGTGCTGTTCCAGCAGCAAGGCAAACTCATCGCCACCAAAACGGGCGAGGGTATCGTTGGGGTGAATACAGTTCTTCAAGCGATGGGCAACCGCGGCCAGGACGAGATCACCAGTCATGTGGCCCAGGCTGTTATTGACCGTTTTAAAGTTATCACAATCGAGAAAGAAGATAGCAAAGAAGGTATTGGGAGCTTTCTTTAAACGCTCAACTGCCTGTCCCAGGCGGAGCATAAAAAGCTCACGATTGGGCAAACCGGTCATCTCATCGTGAAATGAATGGTAGATCAGGAGCGACTCAATCGCTTTCAGATCCGTGCAATCGGAGACAAAGACATCATAATAGAGCAATTCCCCATCTTCATCATAGACCGCCCGTCCTTTTTGTGTTGTCCAGATAATACTGCCGTCGGCGTGATACAGTTGGGTTTCAAAGGCAAAGACGCCACGTTGTTGCGCTAACAGGCGGGTAAAGTTCTGATAGTCACCCGGATCAACATAGAGCTGTTCGCCCAGACGATTCATGCGCTCGACCGTCGCCTCAGGGGTGCTATCGCCCAGCAATTGTGCCAGTGACAGGTTTGCGGCCAACGCGTGACCATCACGCTGGATCCGAAACAGACTATCAGCTGTGTAGACATCTTCGATGCCACGATTCAAAGCACTACCCTCATCATTTGCATTTGTCGGTGGTTCATGTTCCGTTCTGCTGCGCAAAGATGCTTCTGGCTCGGATATGGCTACGATGGTACACAGATTCAGTGTGAGCGGTGGTAAAGCCAGGTTGTCGGCACCAATCGAACAGACTATCGGCGTATCATAACGATGCACCAGGAGCACATAGATACGTTGTGCCTGGGTCACCAGGTTCTGACAGGCAGACAGCAGCACGTGCCGGCAGCGGATGTACTGCCAGTAGAACCCCACAAGCAAGATGAACACGAAACTTGACCAGAAGAACGATGTTATGAGAGCAATCATGGTTGCTGTTCCGGATAACAGGAGCACTGAGGCTCTCAGGAATAGAAGTATCTCATACCACCACACCATGGTACCTCCTGATGAAATCGCTTTCGTTTCGTTATACGTCCTACCACCAGAACGAAAGAACGTTCATCATTTGATGTTCCGCTACAACTGGTATCCTGACAGAGAACATGGGGCTATATCGTTGCAGGAGAATGTTGAGACGTCAGGATACCTCGATTAAAGGAACAAATGGAAACACACTTGATTGTTTAAAGAGTATTAAAAAGCCGTATAGTATCTTACTTTTTATGTTATTTAGAGAAAACGCTATTCAATCGTTAAAAAAGCGTTAATAACGATATGTTTATGGTATTGAGCGTAAAGTTTCCCTCATTATGATACACGATCTTAGCGTCAAATGGAATAGGATTTTCGGAGGAGATTTCGTAAAGAAACGCTCATCTTTTAACCACCTTAGCGCAGGAACCCATGGCATAAAAAATCGCTTCGTTTCGCGCCTGCGAAACGAAGCGATCAAACAGGACGGTTGTATCGGAGATGTGACCTTTTATAGAACCAGAAAGCAACAGCAGTCAGAGCATACAAGCCGTCGATAGCTGACTCTGCGGATGGTGGTCACGATTGGTCATCACGGTTGCGATTCATCAGCGGCCACCACGAAATATCGCGGCTTGCACGCCAGCCAACCCATGACCAGAGCACACCCTGTGCGAACATCACAAAAATAACAACCGCTAATTTGGCCCAGAAATCCATATCCATATGATATCCCCTTTTACGCTGCAGCAGAAAAGCACTGTACTGTATATCATACTGCAATTTTGCTCATATGGCAACAGAGCGGTTTGCAGCACCAAGATCGATCCATATCGGTTTTAAACCAGCTCCCAGTTCATATGATCCATCCCCCAGGCAATAATATGCACGGCCCAACCGAGCAAACCCAGCGTACTGAGCATGCCAATGATCAAAACCCAGCTCTGTGATTCGGCAAAACGGAGTGAAACCCAGAACGGCGCCCCAAGCACGCCCTGGATCATCAGGCTAAACACCAGGGTTGCGGGGACCAGGGAGAGCACCATGCTGATCAGCGAAAAACGCTGGACGACGAGCACTGTATAGAGCAACACCATAGATATGGTGGCTGCCAGGGCGGTTGAGATCAGACCATGCGACAGGCCAAAGGGGAGCAGTGGGGCAGCATCATAGCTCCAGATGTTTAGCCCCAGACCAATGGTTTCGATAATAAAGTGGTAGATCGCCATGACGAGAAACGTCAGCAGGGCGATGGTATAGCGTGCTCCCAACCAGCGGACCCGATGGAGATAGAGGATTATCAGTGCTGGTAAGGGATAAAACCAGGCTGATGCAATCACTACCGAGCTATAGACCGGCTGGCCCAGCACATCAAACCACACACCGAGATCGGCACGGTAGGTGACTCCATAGAGCAAAACCCAGAGCGGTGATGCCAATGCCCCTACATGACCTGAGAGTAAACAGAGCAAAAAGACTGGTGTGTGGAGCTGCCACCAGAGCAAACAGGCCAGCGCGTAGCATACGAGTGTGAGCAAAATAACCCCAACATCCATGGCCGCCGTTGATACCCCTCTATTGTTTGGTACCGCCACAAACTCAACGAGAACGGTACCCGTTGGCGTGGCAAGCATCGTTTACCAAAAGAGGATTGTAGCTGATCGTACACAGAGCGTCAAGCGCGGCCAACGGCTGAACGGCTGTGCTGCGTGAAAACCGACTGGTTTGACGTTCAGGTGCTAGCGTTGTGTGTTGGATTGGACTGCTTCAACCGGTAGGCCGCGATTCTCTATGTCGCTCAACAGCACGCCAGGGCCATGTATAATCAATCGCAAGAGAGTGGTACAATAGCAGGCAATGGTTTGCCCACCAGGCAACACCATGGCAAACGTGTGTTAGGATAGGACATGGGTAGCAGATGGTATGGCGTCTGCAATCAGCCGGAATGGACAACGATGCAAGAGACACTGACACCCGCAATGCGTGCGTTTTTAGATGAACCACGTTTTGCCGTGGTAACAACACTGAACCGCGATGGTAGTCCTCATATGACTGTGCTTTGGTATGATTTACAGGGCAACGAAATCGTGATGAATGCTGAACGTCACCGCCAGAAGATCGCTAATCTGCGTTGCAATCCTCATATTGGTCTTACGGTAGAAGATGCCTATCGTTACATCTCCGTCTATGGCATGGCAACGCTGGTGGATGATCCGCCCACAACGAAGGCTGATATCTATCGGCTGGCGATACGCTACTGTGGCCCGGTTGAAGGCCAACGTCTCTTCGCCACCGAGTATGGGCACGAACAGCGGATCACCATTCGACTGCCTATCCAACGCATGCATACCCTCGGCTTTGGCCCGGAGCGTGGAGGATAAAACCGGCATGAACACTGTCGCTTGGGGAGACCAGCACACAAGGCTGCTGCGAGAGGCCAGGAGCGGGCATCAGCAGAACCTGGCGCACCTATTCACCAGTAAGAAATTGGGGCATACATGAGAGGTTCACCACTACCAATTATTTTTGTGCTTGGGTTGGTTGGTATTATTCTAGCTGTCGGGGTTACCGGTATTCTGGCACCTATCCGACTGAGTTTTATGCAAGAGCAGGTGCTGAGTCTGTTGCATAATGGTGTTGCGGATGAATTTGAAGAGACCACGGTTGAAAATTGTGTGCCGACCAACCAGGGTCCCCGTGCCGTCCCGCAAACACGACGGCGTGTGACCTATCGCGATGGCACGGTGTTCGAGATAGTTATTCGCGGCCAGCCGGTGCCTTCAAATGCACAGTGCTAACACGGGTACTTGATAATTGACAATGGACAATGGACAACTGACAATGGACAATGGGCAGTTGATAGTTGATAGTTGATAGTTGATAATGGGTTCTGCCGCACTTTATGTGGAGAACATGTAAGCGACTGTGTAGAATACTGGTACGCAGGCACTGTTTGGCCCATTGCAATGCGATGCGCGTCTGATCGCTTGTCTCGGATCGGCTGCTGCGTGATGGCAAAGACCAGAGCCAGGGCCACACGGGAGGTATGGACTACCTGACCAGCCCTTTTCCGCGCTGCGGTCCGTTCAGCCCAATCGCTGCATGGTCACACCCTGGATGCGCTCAAGCATTCATCACACAAAGTGCGGGAGAACCGGATAATTGTCAGTTGATAATGGGCAATTGATAGTTGTCAGTTGTCAGTTGATAGTTGATAATGGGCAATTGATAGTTGTCAATTGTCAATTGATAAGAGGAAAGGAAGGTAGATTGTGGATCGTATTCTGGTCACCGAAAAGATTTCGGCTGAAGGTCTCGAAGCACTCAAAAAGGATACCGTTGAAGTTGATGTTCGCCTCGATCTGGATAAAGAACGCCTACAACAGGTTATCAGTGAGTATGATGCGCTGGTGGTGCGGAGTGCAACCAAAGTAACCGCCGATATTATTGCCGCTGGCAGCCGTCTACGCGTCATTGGGCGGGCTGGTTCGGGCGTTGATAATATTGATGTAGAGGCGGCAACCCAGCGCGGGATTATTGTGGTCAATGCGCCGGCCTCGAACAATGTTGCCGTCGCCGAGTTGACCATTGGGCTGATGCTCAGCCTTGCCCGCATGATTCCCCAGGCGCATCTCTCGCTGCAAAACGGCGAGTGGAAGCGTAACCAGTTTATGGGCTGGGAAGTTCGTGACAAAACCCTGGGTCTGGTCGGGCTGGGGCGGATTGGTTCGGAAGTCGCACGCCGCGCACGCGGTTTGCAAATGCAGGTGCTGGCGTATGACCCCATTGTCTCGTTTGATCGCGCTAGCCAACTCGGTGTGGAGTGTGTCACCCTGGATGACCTGCTCAGCCGCAGTGATATTATCTCGCTCCATGTTCCCCTCGTCGACGAAACCCGCAATATGTTTCACAAAGAGGTGCTGGCCCGCATGAAGCCGGGTGCATCCATCATCAACGCCAGTCGCGGTGGTATCGTCAACGAAGCGGATTTGTTGGCGGCTATCGAGTCTGGGCATCTGGCGGGCGCTGCGCTCGATGTCTATAGCAAAGAGCCACCGGTTGACCGCCAGGTCTTTGGTCACCCGCGTATTCTGACCACGCCCCATCTGGGAGCTTCCACCGTGGAAGCCCAGGCGCTGACCGGCACCGACGTTGCCGAAGGGGTGCTGGTCGCACTCGAAGGCGGCACACCGCGCTATGCCGTCAATGCCCCCTTCGTTGCCCCCGAAGCCTGGGGTGTGTTGCAGCCCTATATTGGCCTGGGCCAGCAGATGGGCACGCTGTGTCGGCAGCTCATCCAATCACCCATCGGCAGTTACGAAATCACCTATCTGGGCGAACTTGCCGAAGTCGATATTTTACCTGTCCGTTTAGCCGTATTGCAGGGTATTCTCACAGGCACGGCGGACCAGCGCATTACGCCCGTGAACGCACCGCTGATCGCCCGCGAGCGGGGTGTTGCGGTGGTGGAACATTCTGACCCACAGATTGAGGGCTACACGGGCATGCTGATCCTACGCGCCATGACCGCCAGTGGCATCCGTGAGTTTCGTGGCACCATTCTGCGCGGTGAGCCCCATGTCGTTCAGGCTGATGGCTACTGGGTTATGTTTGTTGCCAGTGGCAAACTTCTCTTCACCTATCACAATGACCGACCCGGTCTGATCGGCCGTGTAGGGACGATTCTCGGTGCGGCCGATGTGAATATTTCGGCGATGTATGTTGGCCGACAGGCCCCCCGCAAACGGGCGATGATGGTTCTGGCGCTTGATGATACCATCTCTGCCGAGGCGCTGGAACGTATTCGGGCTGAACCGGATATTGAACAGGCCTATACCGTCACCCTGTCGTAACACCGGCCATCGCGCTGCCAGTCATCCAATCATCTCGATTGGCATCACTGGTTTTGCTCTGAGGTATGCTATACTTACATTTATATCATGCTCTGTGTCATATGTTACATCACACCCTATGTCACGAGCAGTATCAAAGAAAGGAGTTCTCTACACGATGAAAGTTTCAATCCGTCCGATGCCACCGGCCTTAAACGCCCATCTTGTTGACCGCTTTCGCAAAGTAACACCGCCCACCGTCGGTCATATTCTCAATGCCGGATTTATGTCACCCGAAATTCGCCCGTTAATCCCCTCCACCAGCATTGTTGGTCGTGCCATTACGGTACGGATCAGCGGTGTTGACACGATGATGTTGCACAAAGTGACCGAAATGCTCGAACCAGGCGATATTGTGGTGGTTGATATGAGCGGTAACCGCACCCACGCCTGCTGGGGTGAAATGGTCACCCGTGCGGCGATTGCCCGCAAAGCGGCCGGTGCCGTTATCGATGGCCACGCAACGGATATTAAAGAAGTGACTCAGCTGGAGTTTCCAGTCTATGCGCGTGGTACATCGGCCCTGACCACCAAGGTCTACGCTATCGACGGTGAAATCAATGTGCCAGTCAACTGCGGTGGCGTTGCGGTCAGCCCTGGCGACCTGATTATGGCCGACAACAACGGGGTTATTGCGATTGCCCCACGCGTTGCCGAAGAGATTATCGAAGCCGCCGAACAACTCGAAGCGCAAGAGGTTAGCCTACGGGTGTACCTGGCCGAAGGCGGCTCACTCCCCGAACGCTCAGGGGTCAATCGCCTGCTGCGCGAAAAATTTAACTTCAGCTAAGCAGCTCCCTGACACGCTTCTGCTCGCTTTCGTCCAACGGTCTCCCTCTCTTCGTTATCCGAAGAGAGGGTCTTTCTATGAGACGTAGGTGCGGCTTGGAAGCGTTGAAGCGGACTTCGTAGGTGTGGCTTGCAGCCGCACGGCGGTCGGCAGACCGCACGCGCCTGCCCAGACGGAGGTGCGATGGAAAGGAGCATGTGGAACGTGGTAAGCGATGAATGCTGATCGGAATACGATGAATAATCGGATGTCAGGCTGCCCAGGCGCTCTGATGCAGAAGACCACTGCCTGCGCCGGCTACCCCTGATCCCCTGCCCTTCTTCCACAAGGGGCGAAGGGAGAGCATTCATGGAGACTCCCCTCTTCCCACTTGGCCCCAAGGACGGGGGTGAGGGCCTGCGACCTCAAGGGAGCGCAGTGTAACGCTTCAACGCTTCCACGCTTTAGGTCGGGGAGGAGGCCAGCGCACGGTTGAGCTGGCGAAAGAAGCCTGGGCCCTGGTAGATCAGGCCGGTATAGACCTGAATCAG
>JAAURD010000143.1 GCA_012034075.1 Chloroflexaceae bacterium
CGTGGGTGAACCGGTGATGGCCGGCACCCTGAACCAGACCCGGCCTGTTGGATGTGCAGGTAACGCGGCTGGCCGAAGAGAGCACGCTGGCCCGCATTATCACCATGGTGCTTGATGCCCAGGAGCGCAAAGCCCGTACCGAGAGCTTTCTGGAACGGGCCGAGCAATACTATGCGATTGGCGTGATTGCTGCTGTCGGTCTCTTTATTGTGCTGGTGCCCATCCTGTTCAACGTCGATTTTAGCAGCAACTTCTATACCGCCATGGTGCTGCTCACGGTGGCCTCTCCCTGTGCGCTCGTCATCAGCGTACCGGCCGCGCTGCTCAGTGCCATTGCCAGTGCGGCACGTCAGGGGGTGCTCTTTAAGGGCGGCGCCCATCTGGAAGAGATGAGCCTGATCAAGGTCATGGCGCTGGATAAGACCGGCACTATTACCTATGGCAAGCCCGAAGTGGCCGATATTTTGCCCTGCCAGGATGTCAGTGAGCAGGAATTGCTGGAAGTCGTGGTGCGTGCCGAACAGGGCAGCGAGCATCCGATTGCGCGGGCGATTTTGCAGTATGCCGCAGAGCATGGCATTGACGTAGCTGAAGCCGATGCGTTTGAAGCCATCACCGGCATGGGTATTCGCGCCGAATGGGACGGCCAGACCACGCTGGTTGGTTCGCTGCGGCTGATGGAGCAGATGAACCTGACGGTGCCGGCCGAACTGCAACACAAACTGGAGCAACTTTCGACACAGGGTCGCCGCACCGTACTGGTGGTTCACCGGGCTGGGCGCTGGCTGGGTATTGTCAGCGTGATGGACCGCGAACGTCCGCAGGCGGATGCCAAAATTGCCGCGCTGCATCGTGCCGGCATCGAAAAAGTGGTGATGCTGACCGGCGATAATGAGCAAGTTGCGCGAGCAATTGCACAGCAGGTGGGTATCGATGAAGTGCATGCCAATCTGCTGCCCGAAGATAAGATGCGGCGCGTGCAAGATTTGCAGCAGCGCTATGGTGCAGTGGCCATGGTTGGCGACGGTATCAATGATGCACCGGCGCTGGCAACCGCGCAACTGGGCATTGCAATGGGCGCCGCCGGCACCGATGTTGCGCTGGAGACAGCCGATGTGGTATTGATGTCGGATGATCTGGGCGCACTGAGCCGTGCAGTGCATATTAGCCGGCGAGCACGTCAGATTGTCTGGCAAAACATTATCTTTGCGCTGTCAGTCGTGGTGGTGCTGGTAGTGCTAACGCTGACAATTGGTATTCCGCTACCCGTTGGTGTGATTGGTCACGAAGGCAGCACCATCCTGGTGGTGCTCAATGGCCTGCGCCTGCTGGCCTACCGTGGCGAGGGCGGCGCTCGATCGTAGCGTCGGAGCGGTGGAGCGGTGGAGCGATTATCGATGCTTGCCATATCGGTATTCCTCCTTCCACCAGGCCGGTCGCGTCGTGGCCGTGCCGCTGCTGCCACCGTGGGGGACGAAAGATCGCGTCTTTGACGAGGAGTGTCGACGATGCGACTGCCTGTCCTTCCCTGGCCACGTGGACAGGTTACGCGGCTACAAGCCGCGCCTACGGTCTCGGGAGAAGGATTGCTGTTTGCGCCAACGAATCTGCGCAAAGCAGAGCCAACCCGTGCCGCCGGCGCGCCACCGCTTCGGCATACACCTCTGAAAGAGAGAGCTGGGTGGAGACCAGGCGCAGTAGGTTGAGTTGACCGACAGCCGAGGTGCTAGCCGAACGGGGCGCACCATCAATCACCGAAAACTCGCCAAAGTGGCTACCCTCACCGTAGATGCGCAAGGTGACCTCGCCACCGTCAGCACCAACCAGATAGATTCGTACCCGACCGCTGGCAATAAGAGAGAGGCAATGACCCGGATCACCTTGCTGGAAGATGATATCGCCTTTGTGATAGTGTTGCTCTTTGAGAAACGACGCAACTTGACGTAACTGAGCCTCATCAAACATGCCAAAGAGGGCTATGGGGCGCGCCAGTTCTACAACATTGAACTCACGTTGGACCATAGTGGCACCAGTGGATAAGAACAGGATCATAACCGGACGGGTCTCGTATACCACAGATCCGTCATAGGGAGTTGTACGCTTTTTTGCGCAATGGAGTGCTTTATGAAACAAGGAGGAAGAGCGATGAAACGGACGATGATTGTTAGCATACGTCTTCCCAATACGTGTCGACGATGCCATGTGGCAAGTGGGTATGGCAACAGCGTTGGATTAGATATCCTGGCTTTGCCCGGATTGTATCAACGCAGGTAGCAATTAGGCATCACACCTCCCATGGGCCGGTTGACCTGGGTCAACCGGCCCAACCCATACACCCAACACAAAGTATCCTCTTCTGATGTCAGTATATGTTATAATGGCATGACAGGGGTTCTGGGGAAAGGGGAGCAACGTTCTTGGCAATCGTAGTGGTCGGTGGTGGGGCGATTGGTCTTTTGATGGCCGGGCGATTGACGCAACAGCAACAACCGGTGGCACTGATCGCCCGTCCAACCACGGTGGCAACGTTGCACAACCAACCATTGGAGATGACCTATCGTGGTCATTGCGATGTTGTGACTCATCTTGTGGCTGTGGCTGACCCGGCCAATGTACCCCCCCCATACCAGCGACCAGCACTGATGATGATCTGTGTCAAGGGATACGATATGCCGAGCACATTCGGTATCCTCAATCGCCTTCAGCCGGCCTATGTCCTTTCGCTGCAAAATGGCTTTGGGCACGAAGAGGCACTGGCACAGCAAATCGGCCGTGAACGCGTGATTGCTGGTTCGATTACGACGTCGGTTCAATCTGAACGACCGGCGGCAATCACCATCACCCGTATGGGCGGGATTGGTCTAGCACCACTGGTACACAATGCCACAACCACCCGTGAACTGGCACACTGGCAGAGCGTGTTGCGCCAGGCTGGTTTTCGGGTTACCCAATATCGTCAATATCACAGCCTGAAATGGTCAAAAGTCTTGCTCAATATGCTGGGCAACGCTACCGTTGCGCTACTGGATCTGCCAGTTGACGCAGTCTATGCCAACCATCGGCTGATTGAAATAGAACAAGCGCTCTTTCTGGAA
Source organism: Chloroflexaceae bacterium (assembly GCA_012034075.1). Lineage (GTDB taxonomy): Bacteria > Chloroflexota > Chloroflexia > Chloroflexales > Chloroflexaceae > JAAURD01. The sequence continues at coordinate 3,096 of JAAURD010000143.1, forward strand.
GCGCTGCATGTGATGCGATACCAGGGCATTCAGCCGATCAATGTGCCGCGCTATCCGGCTGCGTGGCTCTCACTGATGATGCAATTGCTCCCCCGTCCAGTGCTCTTTCCGCTGCTGCAGCGACTGGTTGGCGGAGGGCGTGGGGGCAAGCTGCCATCGCTCTTACTCGATCTGCGCCAGGGGCGTGGTCGTACCGAAGGCGCCTATCTCTATGGCGCGGTGGTTGCCGCCGCCGAACGGCATGGTTTGAGCGTGCCGGTCAACACGGTGATCTGGCAGCTCTTGCACGATATCGTCAGCGGCGCGTTGCCCTGGGAGACGTTTCGGCATCAACCGCAGCGTCTGATCGAGGTGGTTGCGCAAGCCCGCACACAAACACCTATAGCTCTCTCTGATAAGGAGTGATTGATATGGATATGCTTATACCAACAACGCTTGGCCTGATGGTTGTGGCCTACCTGTTGGGGTCTGTTCCCTTTAGCTTTATCGTCGCCCGTTTCTGTGGTGTAGATCTGCGCACGGTTGGCAGTGGCAATATCGGTGCAGCCAATGTCTGGCGTTCGTGTGGTTTTGTGCCATTTGTCACTGCCATGGTGCTCGATATGCTGAAAGGCTTTGTGCTACCGTTCGTTGCGATTATCTACTTGAAGATACCGGCGTTGTCGGTCATTGCCATTAGTGCATCGGTGATGCTTGGACACACGTTCTCGATCTATATCGGCTTTAAAGGTGGCAAAGCCGTTGCCACGGGCGCCGGCGTGATCCTGGCAATCTTTCCACCGGCGATGATTTCGGGCATGATTGCCTGGATTGGCGCGTTCGCATTGACGCGTATTTCGGCAGTCAGTTCACTGAGTGCGGCAGCGGCCACAACGATTGTGGTGCTGATTGGCATGACCCAGGGCTATCTTGAAGTGGTCTATGCGGTCTTTACCTGCATCGGCACCTCCATCATTATTGTGCTGCACCGCTCCAATATTGCCCGTATGATCGCCGGTACCGAGAATCGCTTCCAGAAGCCATCATAAGATGCCATCATCTCAACGTCTGCAAAAGGCTCTCATAACATCCCTGGTGCTCAGCCTGATCGTTGTCGTCGTGCTCAGTCTGTTCAGCGATATGCGTCAGGTCTGGCACGATATCAGCACCTTTCGCTGGATTGAGTTACCCGCTATTCTGGGGTTTACCCTGCTCAACTATCTCCTGCGCTGGCTCAAATGGGACTACTACCTGCGCTATCTCGAACTAGGCCATGGGGTGAGTCGCGGTGATAGTGGGCTCATCTTCACCGCCGGTATGGTCATGTCGGTCACGCCGGGCAAAATCGGTGAGGTATTCAAGTCGTTTTTGCTACGGCGGGTCAATCACACCCCGGTGAGCGTATCGGCTCCAGTGGTCGTGGTTGAACGACTGACCGATGGTCTGGGCATGCTCTTGCTGATGGGCCTGGGCCTGACCATGTACCCGCCGGCACGACCATTGTTTGCGCTGTTACTGGGCATGAGTGTCATTGGCATAGCACTGGTGCATTACCGGCCACTCTGTGAGCGCATGATTGCCCAGATAGCCGGTCTGCCGGCTGGCACGCGGATTGCGCCCAAATTGACGACGCTGTATGAAAGCACCTATCAGTTGCTGGGCTGGCGCGTGATGCTGTTCTCGGTCCTCCTCAGCGTTCTTTCCTGGGGAATGGAGTGCATTGCTTTCTTTTTTGTGCTCACCGGCCTGGGGGTGGAACCCAGCCCCCTGCTCTTGTTGCAGGCGACCTTCATCTTTGCGGCCAGCACCCTGCTGGGCCTCGTTTCGTTTTTGCCCGGTGGTCTGGGCATGTCCGAAGTGAGCAGTGCCGGCTTGCTGGTCGCCATCGTCGGCGTGAGCCTGAGTGTTGCTACCACCGCAACGATCATTATTCGCTTTTGCACGCTCTGGTTTGGCGTGCTGCTGGGCGTAGTCGCGCTAATCTGGTTCCGCCAGCGCTATCGCGGTGATCCAGCGCTTGACTCAGCATCGGTGGAAGCATCATAAGCGAGGTTGCCCCAGGCGATGACCTTCATTGGCTGAAGCATGATCACCGGCTGCGTTTCGATGGGCATATCACGGTAAGGGCGGTAGCGTTCACGTAACAGCGCAATTGCCTGTGGGTGCTGACGCTCATCGGGATAGAGCAGACGTGCCTGGGCCTGGATGAGCAAAAAGCCAAGGTGCTGCCAGTCATCACAATACCGGTCGATCACCAGGGCTACCCGTGGGTTGGCCAGGATATTGCGCACGCGTTTGAGCTGTTGTGGCGCTATTCGCTTGGGTTTGCTATCCAGCGCAATGAAGAACGCCGCCCCATCACAGGCATAGCAGACGGGGAGCGCATGGGGCTGCATTGCGTCATCGACCGTCGCCAGCCGCCCAACCCGTTGTGCCAGCGCAAAGGCATAGTGCGCCGACTCAAGCGTCATGCTGGTGCCCATCAGCGGTAATCTCCAGAAAGATATCTTCGAGATTGCTTACCTGACTGGCAAAGTGGGTGATTGCCGCCCCACCATGGATGAGATGACCGAGCAGTTCGGTCACCGCCTGGTCATCGCCCTGAAAGTCGATCTGGATCATCGGTGGATCGTCATCTGCGCGTATCTGTACCGCCAGCACCTGTGGGAGCCCGCGCACCAGCTCAGCAGCCGCGGCGCAATCGCTCAGCAGATGAACTTCAAAGCGACGGTGTGGTGTTAATGAAGCAAGGATAGTCTTTACATCACCCGATGCCCGCAAATGACCGCGGTCAATAATGCCAATATGGGTCGAGATTTCGGCCAGTTCGGTGAGAATATGCGAGCTCATCATAATCGTTTTGCCCATCGCCTTGAGTTCACGCAGCAACTCGCGCAATTCTACGCGCGAGCGCGGATCCAGGCCACTGGCCGGTTCATCCAATATCAGCAGTTCCGGGTTATGGGCCATCGTTCGCGCCAGACTTAAGCGCTGTTTCATACCCCGTGATAGACCCATGACCATATCTTCGCGGCGGTGGGCAAGACCAACCAGTTCGAGTAATTCGTTGGTGGTTGTGGTACGCTTTGCCCCAGTGAGACCATAGGCAGCGGCAAAAAAATCAACATATTCCCAGACCTTCATATCGTCATAGACGCCAAAAATCGGGCATAAACCCGATCACGCGGCGCACTGCGGCTATCTCGCGGGTGACCGAATGGCCCGCCACCCAGGCTTCGCCATCGCCTGGTTGCAGCAAAGTTGTGAGAATACGCATAGTCGTGGTTTTGCCCGAACCATTTGGCCCGATAAAACCGTAGATTGCTCCGGCGGGTATTTCCAGGTTGAGGTGCTCAATCCCAATAGTTTTTCCGTAATAACGGGTGAGGTTGCGTGTTTGTACAATCATGAGGATGATACCTTACCGTGCTTCATACGGTGATGCAGTCTCTCCAAGCTGAATAAGATAGAAACTGAGTCCTTGCTGCGCAAACGGCTGCCCGTTGAGTTCCAGATCAAGTAATGGCTGGTCTTGCCACGCCATCAGGTACACCTGATCGTCAGGGATACGGTTGATCGTTGCGGTATCACCCCCCCAGGGACCAATTGAGTCTGAAGAAAGCCAGGTTGCCAGCAGACGGTTGCGGTGCAATACATCATCGGTAGATTCTTGCAAGCCTGTGACTGTATTGTTTTCGTCTGGTAGATCTGCGGTAATCGTTGTTTCACGTGCTTCGGCCGGTTGCAATGTCCCAATGGGAACAATCGCATTGCGATACACCACCGACGCATCCTGAATCGGTTGGTTACCGCGATTGGTCACCGTAATACGGAACGTGCGCTGGTCGATTGTGGTTATTTCACTGCTGACCATGATATCGAGCGCCACTGTCTCTTGCAACTGAAATTCACGCAGCGACGAAACATCGACGAGAATATCGCGCATCTGGCTCGTGGTATCAGTCCAGGCCATTGCTGTTGCGGACTGGTTGTTTTCGTTCCAGATATTCAGGCGTTGCATCATGACTTCGTTGGCACGGGTTAGCTGGTAGGTATCGCGTCTCGGTGAATAGAGACCCACCATTGCCTGGGCCATGGCCTGATCTTGACCCTCAAAGCCGTGCACAAGCGTTGCCTGTACCACAATCGGCTGAACACCACGGATCAGGAGACCCACACCGTAGGTCGCTACCACAAAGAGCAGGATCAAAGCAGGTGTCGTAATCCAGGCCAGTTCGAGTCGCCGCAAACGACGCAGCACAAGAAAATTGACCAACCCGATGACCAGAATATAAAACACAATATAGGCCAGGAGCACCCAGAAGGATGGCAAAAAAAGCTGGTTTAATTGCAAGGCATTGTCAAAGGTTGCATTGATGTTACCCATGAAAGGTTGTGCATTCACATTCATATCAAGCAGAGCCGTCCAAAGTGAAGCCTCGCCGGTCCAGCCACGCAGGTCTGCGAGATCAAATGCGGTAAAGATCACGTGACCGGCGCCAAGGGGACGTCTGGTCAACAATCCATCGAGATCAATGGCCTCGCCTGTCGGGCGCAACTCAACCAGGTTGATGGGCGACTGTGAGACAGGCGGTTGAAACTGTTCTTCTTCGAGCAGTTCAAGCAGACCACTGAGATCACCGCTCTGGCCCAGTTGCCCCACCCTGATAGGGAGCAACGGATCCAAACCCGCAGTGGTCTGCTCGGCATGTATACCGCCACCGACAACCAGCGTGCCGCCCAGCGAGACCCAGAGTTGTAGGGCCTGGCGTTGTTCGGCGGTTAGCTCTTGCAACGTATCCACATCGTGCAAGAAGATAGCATCCATGGCACTCAGCACCGGTATATGCACCGACAGTTCGTGCGGTTCAAGTGCGATCTTTTCGATATTCCAACCGCCGACCATGCGGCCAATCAGGCTATTGAGCAAGTCCTGGTTGCTGCTCACAACACCAACAACATAACTATTGTTGTTGATGGGATTGATCGGTACATCCTGGGTCTCGATCAACTCGCCATTCGCGAGTACCCGCAGTGTCCCTTGTTGTCGATGATTCTGGGCCAGTGCATAGAACGTGACCCGTTTGCGAGCACCTCGGGGCAGATCAATATCACGCTGAAATGTTCCCGTATTACTCCAATCGTCAAAATCCCATTCAAGGGTTGCATCGAGGTCAACCCCCGTATTGGTCACTTCAACGGTGATAGGGAACCAGTGGTCAGGATGATATCGGCCATTGTAGCCGGCCGCAACGATCAGTTGCACCGGTGAAGGCGGGGGCGGATCCTGGGCCGCAACCGGTAAGGCCCAGGTTATGTACGGCAGTAGCATAAGGATCGCAACAGTTACATTATGCATAGTCGGTAGCCGTGGAGCATGGCTGTTTCGCGATGGGCGAGCAGTGTTGGAGTGCCAATCGGGCCATCGTCGTATCATCTGATGTGTCACCTAGTGCCAATGCTGGCGATGTTCCACCGGTGGTGTGGTGGCTTGTTGTTGCTCTTGTTGGCGTTGCAGTTCATCGTGCGCCATCTGGGCATTATGATACTCATGTAACAAGTTAAGGGTATTGTTGAGACCCCGTTGTTCTGCACCTTTTTTATAATCAGCGACAAATTCGTTGATGGTTGCCACCACAATCGCCGGGTTAGGTAATCGTAAAAACGTCAGGTCACTATCCTTACCGGCAGTATTTAAAATGACATCACCATAGCCGAGCCAACGACCAAAAAATGAGGTTGTATACGTAACATTTTGTAGCTGACCAAGGTTGGCACTCCGCCGGTTTTCTGGCCCAAATGGTTTTTTATCAACATCAATGACCTGGCTGGATTGCAAAATATAAGGATCGTTGCTGAAGTCTTCACGTTCCCATGCAGCCCAGATAAACCAGATCAGCAGACTGACCAGAACGCCAAAGGTAATCCAGACCGCATCAAGCCCCAACCAGAACCCAGCCAGTGCCAACACGACCAGTGCAATACACAAAAAGGCAAACGGCTTTGCCATGGCGGCAAGGAAAAAGACCCAATGGTAGTGCCAGGTAATTTCCGTGATCTGACCATCTTTTTCGACAACTTTGGGATTTTCCGGGATAAAGGGCCTTAACACACCAGGCACGGTCGATACAAAACGATGCTTGCGTGGCTTCTCACGGCGTTGAAATGCTCCAAACATGCGTTTCTTCGGTTTGCCCGTATGAGCCGCTGCTGGTGCCGCCGTAGCAGGTACGTCGTTTTTATAAATCCGTTTTTCAACCATCGCTCGCAGTGCTGATGAACTCTGCTCATTCCGTCGGGCATTGACGACACCCATAATCACTCTTTGCATTGCCATGGGTTGGCTCGCATTCTTAAAGGTCAGATCACGCCCGACGGTCGCCGATTTGATCACGATATCGCCATATTTTAAATAGTGGCGCACATAGGTATTGGTAATCGCAGTAACGTTCTGAATATCACCAATCATAACCTGCTGGGTCGCATGATCACCAAACAGATGACGTCGATCTTGAATCACCCGTAGATTGGTGAGAATCAGGGTATCATCACCCCATTCGTAGTATTGGTAAAAGATATACAGAGCCGAGAGGAATGCAACACTCGCCAGGATGACGTTTGCAATATCAAAACCTGGGACGGCATTTTCATCGATATAAAAGAGGCGCCAGCCCATATAACGAAAGACAAAGATAACAGCCAGAAAGAGACCACTGTACAGCAGCAGGCTAATAATGCGTTTATCGGATTTCTTATCGAGGTGCATAAAGCCCCACAGAAACGCAATAACCAGCAGGACCATAGCGATCAGAAAGTTGAAGATATCCACTTCACCCTGCGCTGTAGGACTGTACACCAGAAACGTCCCACCCAGACTGCGGAAGACAGCGACACTAAACGAGATAACGAGGAGAATAATCGCCGGTAAGATAATAAAGAAGAGTTCAATCCAATGGCGATAGATCAGGTTCATAGCCTTCTCGCCCTCAAGATAGCCAATCTCTTCAAGGACTGCGGCCGCAGTGATACGACCAAACTCATCCGGTGGTGATTTTGAACGCTGTCTGAAACCGAACAGACGTCGTAAAGGAGTAGTTGTACCTTCTTTTGAGATCATAATCCATAACCTCTTCTGGGTTCAGGCGTGTTATCGGCAAACAGGGCCAGCACACGGGTGAGAACATCAGCAGGCGCCACACCATCGCTGGAAAGAACCACGGCGTCGGGCGCTGCAACCAAAACATGGTCATCGAGAGCATCACGGCGAGCGAGGTCAGCACGTACCTGGGCTATATCGACAGCCAGACCGCGTTCCTGTTGTTCTTTCACGCGGCGGCGAGCGCGTTCATCGAGGCTGGCCTCAAGATAGATTTTCAAGGGCGCATCAGGCATCACAATTGTTCCAATATCTCGTCCAACCATGACCACCTGCCCACGACGACCAATGACCTGTTGTTGGCGTACCATCTCGCGACGAACCCCTGCAACTCGCGCGACCAGCGAAACGGTTCGGTCTACTGCGGGCGTGCGGATCGCCCACGTGACATCGTGCTGGTCGGCATAGACGGTATACGGTCGTCCATCATCCTGGTGCGGTGACTGCACTTCAATTACCGTTTGATGCGCAAGATCGATCAGCATTTCTGCCGATTGCAGATCAACCGCGCGTTCCAGGGCAACCCATGCTAGCGCACGATACATGACACCGGTATCAAAATAGAGATAGCCCAGATGACGGGCCAGCAATTCACCCAACGTGCTTTTGCCCGATCCGGCCGGTCCATCAATCGTGATAATCCATGGTCGCTGCATTATTCTGCTTCCGGTTGCGTTTTGTCCCCGGTTTTCACACACATCAGCAAGAACGTTGCCCAAGCCTATTGTAGCATAAGAATGATAACATTTGACAATAGGCGAACAAAACGG
>JAAURD010000144.1 GCA_012034075.1 Chloroflexaceae bacterium
CTACCGTCACCCCAGGCAATCTCGAAGCGGATGTGCTCAACGTGTTGGGTTCTGGCTGGAGCATCGCCGCCAATGCCGATATCAACAATGATGGACAGACCGAAATTGTAGCCTATCGTACTGCTGATGTTCCGCGTTCCAGCATTTTTGATAATCCGATCTATGCCAACTATACCCGCATCGTCAGCGAACTGGTGATCGCTCAGGCAGGCCCCAACAATTTTCCTCTCTTTCTGCTGCGTATCACCCCCCAGGCTGGCATCGAAAACCAGCATGGCGTGCTCGCATCGTTTATCAACGCCAACGACCCGGAGCGGATGCCCGCCGCCTTTCTGCTTGAGCTGCTGCAAGACCCCGGCCGAACCGTAGCGGTGATTCCGCTCATGGCCGATGGCACTGCCTATGGTCAGGGCGCCGCGGTGGGCTGGGATGCCACCCAGCCAGCCTATGTGCTCGTTGGTGCGGTCAACCCACCTGCGCCAGTTGCGCCAACCGCCGTACCGACCGCAGTGCTCGAAGACCCCTACACCTTGCCAGAGCCAACCATCATACCAACGCCCACCCCTGAGCCAGTGGTGCAACCCACCGCAACGCCCGCTGGCGCCGACGAAGCAACGCCAACACCCGAAGCCCTGGTCAAACCGACACAAACACCCATTGCGGGTGATTAAGGAAAGAATGGTTATGTTGTTAGTGGTTACCCCCAATCCAGCCTGGACCGCACTATGGTCGTCCATCACCTGCGTCTGGGCCAGATTCATCGCACCAATCACGTCCTGCTTGCTGCGGGCGGCAAAGGCCTGAATGTCGCACGTGCAGCCTACGCCCTCGGCCAGAATCTGCGGGTGTGTGCTCCACTTGGCGGTCCAACCGGTCAGTTGGTCGCACATCTGGCGGCACAGGAGGGCTTTGAAGACTGGTGGTACTGGTATGAGAACGGTGATACCCGCACCTGCATCTTGCTCATCGATCCAGAGGGCGGTGATGCCACCGTGATCAACGAACATGGGCCGGCCCTGCCAATGGATGACTGGCAGAGCTTTACCGCTTCGGTCGTAGCTGCCTCAGAAAACTGTGGTCTGGTAACCATTTCTGGCAGCTTGCCACCGGGGCTACCGCCTTCGGCACTGGCCGACCTGGTGCGGCAGCTGGTGGCGGATGGCCACCGCGTGCTGGTCGATAGCAGCGGCCCAGCCTTGTCCGCCGTGCTCGAATCAGGCCCCTATGGTGTGAAAGTGAATGATAGTGAATTGGCTGCGGCCCTGGGCAAGCCTATTGGGAGCCTTGATGGGGCAGTGGCGGCGCTGACACAGGTGCGTGCAAAGGGCATTGAACTGGGAGTGGTTACGCTGGGCGCACAGGGTGCGCTGGCAATGAACGGTCATGAGACTGTTCTGGCAGCGCCGCCCTCTATTCGGGTGATCAGCACCGTGGGCAGTGGCGACTCGCTGATGGCCGGCCTGGCAACGGGTCTGCTGCGTGGCTGGTCCTTACGTGAGGCCCTGCATCTGGGGGTCGCCTGTGGCGCAGCCGATGCGCTCTCTATTGGCGGTGGCCTGCTGCACCAGCCCGACCTCGATGCCATGCGCTCAGCGACTATTGTCAAGCTGTATCCGTAAGTGGCGGGTATGGCTATCTGGTTCACTCAGGTCAATGATCGAAGTGGCAGAAGGGCTGGAGATAAGGGACAATCGGTGGAGCGGTATGCGGATACCCAGCCGAGAGATGCAGCGTACTGCATCTCTCGGACGGTTTTTGCATGAGTTAATTAGTAGTCCATGCCGCCGGGAGGCATGGCGGGAGCGCCCTTCTCTTCGGGAATGTCGGTGATCAATGCCTCGGTGGTCAGGATCATGGCGGCGATGCTGACCGCGTTCTGGACGGCGCTGCGGGTCACTTTGGCCGGGTCAATAATGCCCTGCTCAACCATGCTGCCAAATTCGCCGGTCATCACGTTGTAACCATAGGTCTTGTCGCCGGTCTCTTTCTGGTGGCGGCGTACTGCATCGATAATGACGGCGCCATCCTGGCCAGCGTTGCGCGAGAGCATACGCAGCGGCTCTTCCAGGGCGCGGCGCAGGATGTTGATGCCAATGCGCTCATCTTCGTTGACAACGGTGACGTTTTCAAGGGCGCTAATGGCGTTGACCAGCGAGACCCCACCGCCAGGAACGATACCCTCTTCGACGGCAGCGCGGGTGGCGCTGAGTGCATCTTCGACGCGGTGTTTTTTCTCTTTGAGTTCAGGTTCGGTGGCGGCACCAACTTTGATCACGGCAACACCGCCAGCCAGTTTGGCCAGACGCTCTTGCAGTTTTTCGCGGTCGAAGTCGCTGGTGCTGGTTTCGATCTGGGAACGAATCTGGTCGATGCGCCCTTTAATTGCCGCTTCACTGCCACGGCCCTCGATAAAGGTGGTCTCATCTTTGGTGGCAATCACGCGTCGAGCACGACCTAGGTCTTCCATGGTGACGCTATCAAGTTTGCGGCCAATTTCTTCGGTAATGACGGTGCCACCGGTCAGAATCGCAATATCCTGGAGCATGGCTTTGCGGCGGTCGCCAAAGCCTGGGGCTTTGATGCCCAGCGGGCTGATGGTGCCCCGCAGTTTGTTGACGACCAGGGTTGCCAGGGCTTCGCCGTCGATATCTTCGGCAATGATCACCAGGTTTTTGGTCATCTGAAGGACTTTTTCCAGGGTAGGCACAATATCTTGAATGCTGCTGATTTTTTGTCGGTAATCAGAATGTAGGGTTCTTCGAGCATGGCTTCCTGGCTTTCGCTGTTGGTGACGAAGTAGCCAGAGATGTAGCCACGGTCGATCTGCATACCTTCCGTGTATTCGGTTTCGTAGGCAATGCCCTTGCTCTCCTCAACAGTGATGACGCCGTCTTTGCCGACCTTTTCCATGACTTCGGCAATGAGGTCGCCAATTTCGGTGTCGGCGGCGCTGATGCTCGCAACATGGGCAATGTCGGCACGGTCGCGCACCGGGGTAGCAGCATTCTTGATCGATGCGACGATTGCTTCGCTACCCTTTTCGAGGCCGCGCTTGATGAGCATCGGGTTGGCGCCGGCAGCAACCACTTTGAGACCCTCGTTGACCACGGCCTGGGCCAGCACGGTAGCGGTGGTGGTGCCATCACCGGCAACGTCGTTGGTCTTGGTGGCCGCTTCTTTGAGCAACTGAGCGCCCATATTTTCAAAGGGGTCTTTCAGTTCGATTTCTTTGGCGACGGTCACACCGTCGTGGGTAATGGTGGGTGAACCAAATTTTTTATCAATCGAAACATTGCGTCCGCGCGGGCCAAGGGTCGTTTTCACCGCATCGGCTACCGCATCAACACCGCGCTTAAGTGCTCGACGCGCTTCCTCGTTAAAATACAACTGCTTTGGCATGGGTTTCGTTGCTCCTCTCTATTCTTGAATAATGCCCAGAATGTCTTTTTCTGAGATAATGAGATATTCTTCTTCGTCGATTTTGAACTCGGTGCCGCTATATTTGGCAAAGAGCACCTTATCACCGGCTTGAATGCTCATGGGAACCAACTGGCCGCTATCATCCCGCTTGCCTTCGCCTACTGCCAAAACGGTGCCTTGCTGTGGGCGTTCTTTGCTCACCGTGTCGGGCAAAAAGATGCCACCAGCAGTCTTTTCCTCACGCTCTTGAGGCTTGATGACGGCACGATCACCAAGTGGTTTAATGCGAAAATCTGACATGCCCCAAAATCCTCCATTTACAGTTTCTACAATCCCGTTCGGGTCTTTTCGCTTTTGTCCAATCGTTTTCGCTCACAATACGATCGGGTGTTGGCGTACCAACTGACCTTGCGTATCAGAGCGCCCTATTCCTGTTGTTTCAGGAATTTAGCACTCTTTCACCGTGAGTGCTAACCAGTTGTTATTGTACGGTTGTAGGGTAGGTTTGTCAAGAGGTATTTTGCCATTTCGGCGAGGGAATTTGCATGGGTTGTGTTTACCGTGGCTTATGCAGCAGTTGGCGGTTAGTATACCATAGAACGAGAGACCAAACCGAGACCGAACAATGATGATTTGTCCCAACGACATTAGAAAAACGTTAGAATCAATGAGAATGGTATGCCAATTACTGTTGTTGTTCGGTGCTTGACCGCTATGGTACACTATACAGAGATGCGAAAGCGCCAATCTGGCATGAGTGGGGAAGGGGCAATGAGCGACGACGCAACGATGGATGTAACAACCATACTGGAGCAACTCCGCGCAGAGGTACGAGCACAGCGGCAAGCACAGAGAGTCGAAACTACCGAGCGAGCGGCGTACCAGGCAATTGATCGTGAACTGATGCACTGTGCGGAGCAACTGGAGCTGACGCGGGCGATTATTACGCACTGGCCGTTGCAGGGGTACACCATTCCGCAACGGTTGCTGGTGCTGGTGCATCGGGTGGTGCGCCATTCGCTCAAATGGTATATCAACCCGATAGCGGATCAGCAAAATGCGTTTAACGAGGTGACCGCGCGGACGTTGCGCTTGCTGATCGATGCCTATCGCGAGCAGCGTGATCTGCTGGGGCAGCTAGAGCAGGCGGAATCGCAAAACGGTACTGATGGTACGACAGTGGCCGCAGCGCTACCGGATATACAGGGCTTGAGCGATGAGCTTGCGGTGTTGCAGGCATGGGTGGAAACCCAGGGACAATCAATGCCAATGGCAACGTTGGGCGATCTCGCGTTGGGTGATGGCCGCCGTTGATGGCCGTGGGGCAGGGTGTGAGTGCGCATGCGGCGCTGGCGCGACCAACAACACTGGTAGAGCAGGGGCGGGTGCTGGCGCAACGGTTGATACGCTGGTATTTGCGCTGGTGGATCAACCCAATTGTGGAGCAGCAGAATGCCTTTAATGCGGCGGCAACGCAAACCGTACAGCATCTCGTCACGGCCGATGCCGAACTGCGGGCAGCGACAGCGGCGTTGCGAGCGCGTCGGGCGGGTGGGTAAGAGTCGGTGATTACGATTGTTGTGCCATGGTATGGGCCCGATACGATGGGCGGCGCGGAAACGCAGGCACGCCATCTGGCTGAGGCGTTGCTGCGAAATGGAGTAGCCGTGCGGGTGTGGTCAAGCACGGCACGGGATTCGTTTCATCCAGCGGAGACGCGGTACTATCCAGCCGGCGAGAGCGTGGTGCATGGGGTGCCGGTCTGGCGCTTTGTGCCCAGTCCAGCCGATGAACAGCATATTCCGCGGTTTTTTCGCCACCATCCAGAACTGTTGCCGCCATTAGAACGCTTTGCGGCGCATGAACTGCGCTTGCTCGGCACGTTACTGAGCAGTGATGAGCTGTATGCGGCGATACATGCTGACCGCAGCGATAGCCAGTTTCTGTTTTTGCCCTATGCCTTTCCAACGACGTTCTGGGGGGCATTGCTGGCGCCCCAACGCAGTGTCGTTCAGACGTGCCTGCACGATGAGCCGTATGCGCGGTACAGTACGTATGCGTTTTTGTTTGAGCAGGTGCGCGGTCTCTTGTGCAATAGCGCGGCAGAGGCTGCGCTGGTGCAGCGTATTGTGGGCCTGGGGCCAGATCGGGTGCATCTGGTGGGCGAGGGCATTGATTTGAGCAGCCAGGGACGGGCGGCGGTGTTCCGTGCATGGCTGCATGAGCAGTACCCGTTGCTGGCTGATGATCCGTTGCTGCTGTATGTGGGGCGGCGTGATGGCAGCAAAAACATTCCGTTGCTGCTTGCGTATATGCGCGAGTACTGGGCGCTTCGGGGCAGCCGGCTGCGTTTACTACTGATTGGGCCGGGCACGCTGGACATACCGTTTAGCCTGGATGCTCGCCAGCGTGCGGATGGGCCAGTGCTTGATCTGGGCTTTCTGGCGGATGAGCAAACCAAACACGATGCGTATGCGGCGGCGGATATGTTTGTGTTGCTGTCGCGCTATGAGAGCTTTAGCCGGGTGCTGATGGAGGCGTGGTTGCAAGAGCGCCCAGCGATTGTCCATCGTGACTGTGCGGTGACGGCGGATCACTGTGTGCGCAGTGGGGGCGGTTTGCTGGTGGATAGCTTTGGGGCCTTTGCTGCCAGTCTGGACCTGTTGCTGGCGCGTTCGGATATTCGGCAGCGCCTGGGCGAGCGTGGTCGTGCATATGTGTTGGAGACATGTGATTGGCAGGTGGTTGCGGCGCGGACGGCGGCATTGGTGTTGCAGCCCGGAGTGGAGAAAGGTCTGGTCGATCCATTTGACAGGGCAGAATATCATGTCCTATAGAAGATCGTATGCATAAATATGCAGCAATCAACCATCCATGGTCGGCATAAACTGGCCCAGACTCGTTTCACTGATACCAAATTCAGGTGATCACTGGTATGCGCTTTGATAGGACGCGAATCGCCTGCTTTGGAGGGTCGCAGCGCGCTGCGACCCTCCAAAGCAGGCGGCAAGCCGCACCTCCGTCTGATGCGTGCGTGCGGTCGTCCCGACCGCCGTGCGGCTGCAAGCCGCACCTACGTCTCATATCGATGAACCGAATTTGGTATGACCTCTGACTTATTACTCAGTGTTCCGTGTTTCACGTTCCGCACACAGTTTACATATACAACTCTTATACAATGACCCTAGTTCGGTAGGGGCTTTGTGCTATAATACGAAGGAATGCGAAATAACACCTATTCCATGGTTCAGTGCTGCTGTTTTGGGCAGTAAGGAAGTAACCGATGCGACTTGATAAATTTACCGAAAAAGCACAGGAAGCCTTTCAAGAGGCGCAAGAAATAATGCAGGAGCAGCACCACACCCAGCTCGATGTAGAGCATATCTTTCTGGCGTTGCTCTATCAAAAAGAGAGTCTGGCCGCTCGTGTGTTGACCCGACTTCAGGTGGACCCTTCGGCGGTGGCCCAGCGGGTAGAGCGCGAACTGGAAAAATCACCCAAGGTGTATGGGCACTACGGGGGTTATGGGGCGCAGGTGTATGTCACTCCGCGCACCCAGCGTCTAGTTAAACGCGCCGAAGAGGAGACGACGCGGCTGAATGATCAGTATGTTGGGGTGGATCATCTGCTGATTGCGATTAGCAGTGAGCGTGAGGGCGCGTCTGCCCGCATTCTCAACTCATTTCATATCGATCAGGAGCGCATCTTCAAGACGATACAGGAGATTCGCGGCAGCCAGCACTCCGATGATCCGGGCGCCGAAAACCGCTATGAGGTGTTGCAGAAGTATAGCGTGGACTTGACCGAACTGGCCAGCAGTGGCGCTCTTGACCCGGTGATCGGGCGTGAGACGGAGATTGCTCGCTTGATTCGCATCCTCTCGCGGCGCACCAAAAATAACCCGGTGCTGGTGGGCGAAACGGGCGTGGGCAAGACGGCTATTGCCGAAGGTCTGGCCCATCTGATTGCCAGTGGCGATGTGCCGCCGCCGCTGCAAAATCGCCGCTTGCTGTCGCTCGATCTGGCCAGTATGGTAGCGGGCAGCAAGTTTCGTGGCGAGTTTGAGGAGCGCTTGAAGACCGTAATGGATGAGGTACGCGCGGCCAAAGGCAGTATCTTTCTCTTTATTGATGAGCTGCATACCGTGGTTGGCGCTGGTGCTGCGGCAGGTAGCATTGATGCGAGCAATATGCTCAAACCAGCCTTGAGCCGTGGCGAAATCCAGGTGATTGGGGCGACGACAATTGATGAGTATCGCCGCCATATCGAGAAGGATGCCGCGCTTGAGCGTCGCTTCAACCCAATCTTTGTCGAAGAGCCAGACGAGGCGACAGCATTGGAAATGCTCCGTGGCTTGCGCAAAAACTACGAGGAGCATCATCAGCTCACTATTAGCGATGATGCCCTGAGTGCGGCTACGCGCCTCTCCAGTCGCTATATCAGCGACCGCTTTTTGCCGGATAAGGCGATTGACCTGATTGATGAGGCCGGCGCCAAGGTGCGCATCGACATCTTTTCGATGCCGGCGTCGCTCAAGGAGAAACAGACCGAACTGGCCGACCTGCAAAAGCAGGAGGAAGATGCCGGCGCCAAGCGTGACTATGAGCAGGCGGCGATCCTACGCACCACCTATCTGGCGCTGCAAACCGATTTTGAGAACGAGCGCGAAGCATGGTTGAAGACCAGCAATCTTGACGATGTGGTCGATGAAGAAGATATTGCCGAGATTGTTTCGAGCTGGACCGGCATACCGGTGAGCCGCATGCTAGAGACCGAGCGCGATAAACTGGTCTTTATGGAGGATCGGCTGCACGAGCGCATCATCGGTCAGCACGAGGCGATTGAGCTGCTCTCGGATGCGATCCGCCGTGCCCGCAGTGGCCTGCGTGACCCGCGCCGCCCTATCGGCAGCTTTATCTTTGTTGGCCCGACCGGTGTGGGCAAAACGGAGCTGGCCCGTGCGCTGGCCGAATTTATGTTCGATAGCGAAGAGGCCATGACCCGCGTTGATATGAGCGAATACCAGGAACGGCACACGGTGAGCCGTCTGATCGGGTCGCCGCCCGGCTATGTGGGCTACGATGAGGGCGGGCAACTGACCGAGAGCATTCGCCGCCGGCCATATCAGGTCGTCCTCTTTGATGAAATTGAGAAAGCCCATAGCGATGTGTTTAATGCGCTGTTGCAGGTGCTGGATGATGGTCGCTTGACCGATGGTCACGGGCGCACGGTCGATTTTCGCAATACGGTGATCATTATGACCAGCAATGCCGGTACCGAGCATTTGCAGGCGGGATCGATTGGCTTCAGTGTACCAAACCAGAGCGACACGGGCGAGTTTCAGATGAAGGAAGCCCGCAGCAAAGTGAACGAGGCGATGCGCAAGACGTTCCGTCCGGAGTTCCTCAACCGGGTTGATGAGATTGTGCTGTTCCATCCGTTGACGATGGAGGATCTGACGCGCATTGTGGAGCTACAGGTGCATGAGTTGCGCGAGCGTTTGAGCGAACAGAATGTCACGCTTGAGCTGACTGCCGAAGCACGCGCCTATCTGGTGAAAGAGGGCTATAGCCCGGCCTATGGCGCTCGTCCACTGCGCCGCACGTTGCAACGCCTGGTGGAGACGCCAATATCACGGTCGCTGCTGAAGGGCGAGTTTCGCTCCGGCGATACCATTACGGTGGATGTTGCAGAGGGCTATCTGGTCTTCCACCGCAGCGAGATTCTGGAGCTGCCGGCAACGCCGGTGCAAGATGAGGTGTAAACGAGGCTGGCCTTCACTTTGACCCCTCTCCCAATCTGGGAGAGGGGTTTTTTTGTGGTGGGCGATGCGGTTGTGTTGGTAGTGCTTCTGGGTGGAGCTATGGGTTACTGATGTATAGCTCTGAGAATCCTGCGGTGAAGGGACCTCCTCTGGCAGCATTGGATACCTGTAAATACAGCGAGACATCCTCTTCTTTGTATAATTCACTGTTGGTAGGAGCATAGTCAATCAGCAGGTCAAACCAGTTGGTACCATTTTCGCTGGCATAGAATGAAAATTGTTCGCCTCTTCGTACTATGCGAAGGTAGAGGGTATCTTTCGCATAGGGTACAGTAGCATGACGCCTGCCATAATACCAAATGTTTATATCCTGGTTATATGATATCAATCGAGATACCCACAATCTATCATCCGACCTTGCTACTGAATGAATACCGAAGATTACCGCCGAATTTATGCCTTCGGTTGTATCATAATCAAGCCGCACCTGAGCGGTGAAATCGCCAGATACCAGGCGCTCTACCCGTGGCGGCAATTGAGGATTAGAGTCGTGTGTTTCCTCACCAGCTGTCATCAGGAGCGTGCCATCTTCAGCAATCTGATAGCTGCTATCAGCTGAGGCGCCCGGAAACCAGCCCCAGTCACTTGCTAGTGCGGTTGGGTTGTCTGGGGCGGAGAATGCTACGATCTCGCGAGTTTGTGTGGTGCTTGTTGCTGGAGGGATGGGTTTTGGCGTGTCAGTAGGATTGATAGGACCATCAATGGATTGTTCTGCGGTGGGCGTTTCAGTCTGCGCAGCCGGTGCATCACTGGTTGGTGCCACGGTGGGTGTATTGCTGACTGGTTCTGGTCCTCGGCTCACAGTCAGCACAACATCGCCCGTGCATGGCTCAAGCCGTGTGCCTGCAGCTGGCTCCTGGGCCATAATCACTCCTGCTGGCACGTCCGCGCTGTGTTCGCCGGTGCTTACGGGCTGCAATGTTTCATCTCTCATCAGAGATTCAGCGGCTGCCTGGCTTTTCCCGACTACATCGGGCACCAGGCAGACGGTCTGTATGGGCTGTGTGGGCTGTATGGGCTGTGTGGGAGCCTGTGCCACGCTATTGCTCTGGCTACTGTCGCTGCTGCTGCCACATGCGACCAGTAACACGGCGAATGTCACCAGCAGTGTCATTATTTCAGCAAATGTGCGTATCATCAAGATACCTCCATTGCATCAGCAGGGTCATCATAGCAGTGAATGTGCATTTCATCAGGATGCATCCATTCTATAGGCTCGATGACATGATACATGCATCCTCAATGTGCAAAAGATGTGCCATCTCCTGGGAGACACGTATATGATACCACTACGGACCTGGTTTGGCAATAGAGTTGCCGTTCAGCGGTCGTGCTATCGAAATCAATAGTTGCTGTTGGTACAACAGTGTTTTTATGACAAAAGTGTCTCTATTCAGTGGTGTTTTGTTGCAAGAAGCGGTGTCCCTGGGTGTGAATATCGGCTTGATAGCCGAGCAATAAGTGCCCACAGCTGAATGGGTTGATCTGGTCATCCTGGGCATGGACAACGAACGTGGGCGTGGTGAGCGTTTCTAGTGGTTGAACCAGCTTGATATGAAGAGTAGCACCTGCTTGTAGCCGTAAGCGCTTGAGAGAATACCAAAAATACGACTTCCCGTGCCCCAATACCACAATACTAAACGTAAGTGTATGCTTGGA
>JAAURD010000145.1 GCA_012034075.1 Chloroflexaceae bacterium
CGGGTGACCAGGTCGACACTGCGTACCCAATCGGAGATGGCCTTCTAGCTGTTGCAGGACGCACCATCCCAGGCTCGCCACAAGCGGATACGCCCATCCCGCGCAGCCGAGGCCAGGGTCCAGCCATCGGGTGACCAGGCCACACAACTCACCTCCAGGGTGTGCCCCTTGAGCCGGTACAAGCTGCTCTGATCGACCATCACGCCAGAGCATGACCATTTCATCTTCCGAGGCCGAAGCCAGGGTGAGCCCATCGGGTGACCAGGCGATATGGCGCACCGCCCGCCGATGCCCACGCAGCATCCCCCGCCGGGCTGCCATCGGCACTGTGCCAGATGCGAATAGTTCGATCATCCGAAGCCGAGGCCAGGGTCAGGCCATCGGGCGACCAGGCCACCCAGAAGACTTTCTGGCTATGACCAGTGATGGTTGTCAGACACGTACCATTGGCAACCTGCCACAATTTGATGCTGCGGTCGTGCGATGCCGAAGCGAGTTGCTGTCCATCCGGCGACCAGGCGACACCCAGCACTTCGCTGGTATGGCCGTACAGTGTGCGAATAAGCTGCACCCCATTGGTCCGACGTTGTCGCACGTTTGTTGCCGTGGTGTATTGCCGGCGTCGCATCAGTGGCGTTTGCAGGGTCAGGGTCTCGCGTTCGCCAGATCGGGCCAGTCCGCGCAAGGCAGCAGCGGCGCGTGCACGGGCTTCGGCATCGTGCAGTAGCGCACTGCCTAGCACCTGCCACTCACCAGTCAGCACGCTAGCGAGTGCTGGCGTCTGGTCGGGCGCTGGTCCAGCGCAGACAAACAATGCGCGGCTACTCGTCTGGTTGCGGAGCCACCAGGAGAGCCGCTGCACCTGTTCCACTTGATCGCTGCCACTATCAACATGGAGCAACCAGAGCAGTTCAATCCGACCATAATCGGCTGCATTGGCCTGGACATACTGCTGCACCGCTGCCAGCACGGCCGGGAGATCAACCGGCCCGTGCTGCTCATGCTGCACCAGCGCGGCAATATCGTGGGGGCTGAGCACACCCTGGGGCGGGTGCAACCGCTGATCAAACCAGCAGAGTTGCACCGTTGCATGGTGGAGAGCGGCTGCACGTCCCAGCGCCAATGTACATGCACGTGCAAGCACATCGGCATCCCCAGCCATCGCATCGGATGCCTGCAACAACAGCAAAAAGAGCGTCTCTTCTTGTTCTGGTGGGCGCTCACGGCCATAGTAGAGCAATTCACGGTTGAGAAAGCGATAGATCAGCAATGTATCGGGCAATGCCCATTCGGTCGGCAGCACCATATCGAGGCTGCCATGGCGTGCCAGACCGCTAACGCCATCGATGGTATAGGTCTGACTGATGGGGTCCACCGGTGTTTCGGCCAGAGCGGGCAAAAACGTCAGAATATCATCAAGCAGCAGATGCTGCAACGGTGGCAGATCGAGCAACTCGGTGAGCGCACGCAAGTCAGCCATGTCAGCGGCATTCAGGCTCTGACAAGCCAGCGTATGCAAAAAGTGCATATCATCGGCAGTCAGCATGCGCAGGCGCTCAAGCACCGCGTCCAGCAGCGTTTCATCCCACAGCGGGGTGGCATCCCGGTCTGCGGCGTGATGCGCATCGTCTTGCACCGGTAAGAGATCGAGCAATGCGGTTGCCACATCCATTGGCATGAGATCGGGCGGTAAGCGCAGTGCTGCTGGTAGCGGCACATCTTGCGCCAGGTGAGCCAGTACGGCGGTAATGGCCAGATCGCTCAGACCCAGTGGGCTGCCAGAGTGAACGGCCGGGGTTGCCGCTGCTGCACGCAGAAAGGCACTATAGCTATCGTGTTGCAGCGTCGCCGGATCAGCCTCTGACAAACGGCTGCCGTTTAGCAGACTGCCCAGATCGGCAACGATGACCAGTGGCAATGGTGGTGCCAGGCTGGCCGCATGCTGCCACCAGTTGATGGCCTGTTGCCATGGTCCCTGCTGTGGGTAGAGCATGGCCCAGGCCGTTGTTTGCCCATGGGCGATGATGAAATCGGTTGTATCAAGCATTATGGTAGCGAACGTTCATTTGCGGTATTCTGCGAAACTGGTGGATACATCTGGCGAGCTAGTTGGCCATAGAGATGACCCGTGACCCAGGCATTGATCGGTATAGTCACCACGGGAATGAGCAATGCGCCAATACCGGTGAAAAATAGAGCAACACTGATCAGAAACAGGGCAATCTGAGTCACTATTGTATAGAGAAAGGCCAGGAACAGACGAGCGCTATGTCGAAAAAGCAGCGGCATCGTGGTAACAACATCAAAAAAGACCGTGATCTGCCCGGTGACGCTATAGCGAATCATAGCGGTGCGGTACACCGGCCAGGAAAGCACATAATAGATGGTGGGCACTATGAGACTGATTGCCAGTTTTGTGCCGACCGTTGCCATCATCTCTTCAAATGGCATGGTGGCTGCTTCAGTGAAAAATGACCGGTAGAACCACTCGATGATCGTGCGGGCTTGCGTGAACAGCCCAGCACCAAACAGCCAGATCAGAATCGTCTGTGGAAGCGCATAGAGCAGCGACATCAGCCAGAGGATCAGACCATTGATGATAAAGCGGCCGATATGACCCGGTCGTGGCACGATCTGATCACGATAAGTGCCCATCCGACCAACCAGATCAAGACGCCAGCCACGCATCACCAGCACATTGATCAGGGGCACCAGGCTGATGAGCGGCAGCCACCAGAGTCGGATCATCGCCTGAGGATCCTTGAATGGAAAGATCCAGGCATCCAAATAGCTGATTCTGTTGGTCGGAGTTATGTTACCTTTTGCTATTGATTCTGTCATAAACGCCCCCTGTATGCTTTCATTTCGGCCTGTGGCGCAAAGAAGCGCACCGATTTAAGGACGGCTTGTGCTTCATCTGCATTCCATGCATCGTTACCATCATGCGTAAACGACACAAAGGCAAACACACGGGTATCATCAAGGATGCCGACAGCGGTCAATGCCATATACCCGGTATGAGCATCCTCTGCACGTGTTGTGACATCAAAGCGTCTTAACTCGATGCCATCAATGGTAAGGTCTGTCTGCTTAATCTGTGCATAGGGGTGATCTTGCTCAATCAACGCCAGGATGGCATCGGCCAATTCTGTGAGCGTGCTGATAGTGGCTTCATCGTTTTCGAGCAAAATCTGCGCATTATCACCCACAAAAATCAGATAGAACTGCTTTGTTGAACCAGAACCAGGGTCTTCTGATACCATCTCAATCGATGTTGAAGCCGCTCCATGTTCCTGCACATCTATCGTTGCATTAACCGGCGGACTGAATGCCATACCCAAACTGGGAAATAGTTGTTCTTTTCCCAGTTTTGAGGTCGCGTTGTCGTTTTCCTGCGTATTCTGGGTGACCGCGCTGTGCTGTTCAGTCGCAGCGCAGCCCGTTAACAACACCAGAACCAGCAAACAGAAACCGATTGACCAGGACATGAACTGCTGCATCGATGAGCCATTCCTTCCATTGTGCAATTATGGTAGCCCCCACAGGCGCACCGTCCCATCGGCCCCTGCCGTCGCCAGCAGCGTACTATCGGGTGCAAAAGCAATCCCAAGCACCGGGCCGGTATGAGCATCTATCGTGGTGATAACACTGGTCGTATCGACTGACCAGAAGCTCACACTGCCATCTGCATAGCCTACCGCCACCAGCGCATTATCAGGCGAAAAGCTCACACTCGAGACAAATGTCTCTCCTTCAATCGTCTGCTGCACGGTACCATCAGCCACATTCCACAGCCGCACGGTGCCATCCCACGAGCCAGAGGCCAGCATTTCACTCTCACTCGTAAAGGCAAGGCACGAAACCCCGGAGGTATGCTCATGCACATTGAGACGCAGGCTGCTATCGGTCACATTCCAGAAGCGCATACTCCCATCATCGGCACTACTGACCAACGTTTGACCATCGGGTGAAAAAGCGAGACTTACCACGCCGCTGGTCTTTTCGGGCATCGTGCTGACCTGTTCACCATTGGACATGGCATACAGGCCAATCGTGCCATCGAGCGATGATGCTGCCATCACGGAGATATCCGCTGAAAATGTCACGTTCCAGTATAACCGATAGCTCTGCAGCAACTCCCCAGCCGGAAAACTCCAGCTATTCGCCCGGCCATCTTCACCGCCAGACCCCAACGTGCTGCCATCACTGGCAAACTGCAAATGATTGACCGCTTCTGTGTGATCGACCAGCGTCTGCAGCAGTTGCTGGTCTGCAACGTCCCATACCAGGATATCGCCGTGATGGGTGCCTGCGGCAAGCGTCTGACTATCTTGACCAAATACAACGCTCCAGAACTGCGAGGGATGATCGTTGATCATTGATCGCACCGTGCCATCAGGCATATCCCACAAGCGCAACGAGCCATCAGCCGAAACCGAAGCCAGCGTCGTCCCATCGGGCGCATACGCCAGGCTCCAGACCTGCGCCGTATGGTCATCGAAGGTGCGTACCAGGGTGCCATCAACAACATTCCACAGCAAAATCGGTCCGATAGTAGAGCCGCTCACCAGCTGACTGCTATTCGGCGAGAAGGCCACACTCAACATGGGGTGCAACTGGCCCTCTGCATCCTGGGCCGCGAGTGTATGGAGCAGGGTGCCATCGGTCTGCCACAGGCGAGCCGTGCCATCATCACTGCCTGATGCCAGCACACTGCCATTTGAAGCAAAAGCAACACTGAGAATGGCCGCTTCGTGGCCCTCAAGGGTGGCGGTTAATTGTCCATCAGCCACGTTCCATAGGGTAATCCGTCCATCGGCACCGCCGGCTGCCAGCGTTGCCCCATCGGGTGCAAACGCAATCGTGCGCACCATCGTTTGCGGATCGAGCGTGCGCATCAGACTACCATCGGTCAGGTTCCAGAGATTGATCGCTCCCTCAGTATCGGTAGATGCCAGCGTTAAGCCGTCAGCCGCAATCGCCACTGCTATGACCGGCCCGGTCTGATCTTTCAGGGTTTGGAGCACACTGCCATCCGTGACATTCCACTGTTGAATCGTTCCATCATTGTGACCTGAAACGAGCGTGTTGCCCTGTGGTGCAAAGGCTACACTAAAGGTAGCCGATTCGGTTTCCCAGAAGCGCTCTTCATTCAGGTTTGCCGCCTGGTATAACCAGATGCCGCGTGACGTTGCCAGTGCCAGTTGCGTACCATCGGGCGACCAGGTGAGTTGACCGGGACTCCCCTTGCCAAAGATGGCTTGCTGGCGTATCTGGGCAATCTTATCGGCCTGAAGGGCATTATCGGGCAGGCTCACAGGGGTTGGCGCACGGTTGCCCTGTCCCGATGGGGTGTTCTCGTTGCTGTTGCCTATAGCGCAACCAGCAAGAATCAGGCTAAACAGGCACAGATATAGGAAGCAACGTAGACTCAGCTGCCGACTACATGATTGTTGTCTTGATGATTGCATTGAGCGTCCCTTACCATGGTCAGCTGGTGAAACCGTTTCCAGCAGATATCAGTTACTGCCCTGTAGTATAGCACCATTTACGCTATCTGTGATGTTCAAACACAACATGCCCGGCGCCGTTCATGGTAACCCAACGCCACGCAGCGTGGATACAGGATTGATAGATAACACAATATTCACAGAACCCCAACCAGCCAACCCGTTTCCTGGTTGATTCAGAGTGAGCCTAGGTCTATCTGTTTCCTATCACGGTTATCACTCCATTTCCCTTCTTATAGCCCTGTTCGACATAACAATGGGCCTCAAAAATGCGTTCCAATGGGTAACACCGATCAATGACCGGTTTCAGCTGCGTCTTTGCGCCTTTGCGTGAGGCTCAAAAATCCGTCAGCCGGCAGATCAGCCATCGTTGCCACTGCCCAATCGGCCTCCAGATCCGCATGCGTCGTGCGCACGCCAATCGTCTGCATACCCGCCCGCCGGCCAGCCTCAATCCCAGCATGGGCATCTTCTACTACCACACAGCGTTCAGGGGCAAGCCCCAGCCGTGAGGCCGCGATCAGAAAAACTTGCGGATCCGGTTTCCCTCGTTCAACATCCTCGGCGGAAACAATTGCCGCAAAAAAAAGAACCAATCTGCAAGGCATCAATCACGACATCAATATTGGCTCGCGGCGCCGATGATGCCACCGCCTGCAACCAGCCTGCTTGCTGCAACCGCTCAAGCCACAGCGCAATACCGGGCAGCAGTTCCACCCCTTGCGTTCGCACCAGTTCACGGTAAGCAACTTCTTTGGCTTCACCAATCCGGTCAATTTCTTCTGCTGGCAAATCAGCACCGAGCAGATGACGCAAAATCGCATCATTGCGCTGCCCAAACGTTGCCGCAAACTCCTCATAGGTGAGCGTAAACCCCTCCTGGGCCAGCATATCACGCCACGAGCGCCAATGATAGTCGCGTGAGTCAAGCAGGGTACCATCATATCCCAGAGCACACCGCCAGCTACCAGATCCATGATGTCGGCTCCTGTCCGTTGTTTGTTTCGATTGCTGCATCTTTCGTGGAAAACACAAAGACCGCCGGGGGCGTCCAGCGGTCTTCGCATGAGCACAGAGGTACGACGTGAGTTCCTCGGAACGCAGGAACACCAATTTTCACGCCTTGCACATAGCTTACCAACCCATGTTACATATCAGTAACAGGTTTACCTATACAATTGACAATCTTGCGGCAGATGGTACAATCTCAAGCGAAATATTGTATAACTTTCAAAGGGAGAAGATGATGCGTTTTGTCTTTTTAACAATGGATGGTACTCACGGTGCAGCGCTGCGCACCGCAGCCGATACGCTGCGGCGTGAGCACCAGTTGGATCTCCAACTGGCATTGTACAACGCAACGTCATTACGGAGTGAACAAGATTGGCAACGACTCGAAAATGATATCGCGACCGCTGATTTTGTCTTTGGTGCACGTCTGTTTGGTGAAGATTATGTTCGTCCCCTGGCGCAACGGCTTGCGCAGGCAAGCTGTCCGGTCTGTGTAATTACCAGCACGCCGGGCCTCATGAGCCAGACGCGTATTGGGAAGTTCGTTTTGCAAAGCGAACATGAGCAGCAGAAACCGGGAGTGCTGCAACAACTGGCCCAAAAATTCAAGCCCAAAGGTGGTTCGGGAGAAGTGAAGCGGCAGCTGGCCGTGCTGCGTAACCTGGGCAAGGTGCTCAAACATATTCCGGGCAAAGCCCGCGATTTGCACACCTACATTGCGGTGCATCAGTACTGGCTGCACAGTTCGCCCGAAAATCTTGAGCGTATGCTCTGTCTCTTGATCGACCGCTATGTACCGGGCTATAAAGGCGCCCTGCCGGTTCAGGATCCGCTGATCTATCCTGATGTCGCGCTGTTTCACCCGGATGCACCCGAATTTTTCACCGATCTCAACACCTATCAAAAATGGCAACGCGGCCGTCAGAAGAAAAAGGGTGCGCACCAATTACCACGCATGGATCGCGGCTGTGTTGGCTTGCTTTCACTCCGCACCATTGCGCTCAGCGGCAATACCGCCCATCTCAATGCACTGGTGTATGCGCTCGAAGCACGTGGTATCGAAGTGCGGATGGCCTACAGCTCTGGTCTCGATTTTCGGCCAACGCTTGATCAGTTTTACCTGACTGATCCGAGCAAAACCAGTAAATCACGCCGCCAGCAGGCCAATACCACCAATGGTCAGGCCGCAAACATCGATCTGCTGATCAACGGCACCGGTTTCTCGCTCGTTGGCGGCCCGGCCGAAAGCCACCCGGATGAGGCCCAGAAGATTCTGGAACGTCTCGATGTATCGTATATGGACATATTCCCGCTGGCGTTTCAGCGCGTAGAAGAGTGGCAGAATGATGATAGTGGTCTGATACCGATTCATCTCACCATGAACGTCGCCATTCCAGAACTCGACGGCGCCACCGAACCGCTGGTTATCGGCGGCCCGACCGCATCCAGTGATGTCTATGTCCCCATATCCGAACAAATCGATCTGGCGGCGCGGCGTATTGCACGGCGGGTCACCCTGCACCGCAAAACCAACGCCGATAAACGGGTGGCCGTTATTCTCTTTAACTTTCCACCCAACCTGGGCAATATCGGCACTGCGGCGTATCTCGATGTCTTTACCAGTCTGCATCAGTTGCTCCATGCATTGCAGGCCGAGGGCTATAACGTGGGCACCATTCCCGAGAGCGTTGACTCGCTACGCCATGCCGTCACTCAGGGCAATGCCCTGATCCACGGTACCGATGGCAATGTCGCCGCCTGGTTGCCGGTTGCCGATTATCTGCGGCTTTTCCCGCCCTACCGTGAAATTGAGGCCATCTGGGGCAATGCGCCTGGCGAGTTGCTCAACGATGGCAAGCAGTTTTACATCCTGGGCTATCAGTTTGGTCATGTCTTTGTTGGCATTCAGCCCAGCTTTGGCTATGAGCGCGACCCGATGCGCCTGCTGATGGCAAAGGATGCCGCACCGCATCATGGATTTGCGGCGTTCTATACCTGGATTGAGCATATCTTTCAGGCCGATGCGGTCGTTCACTTTGGTACTCATGGGGCACTGGAATTTATGCCCGGCAAACAGGCCGGCTTAAGTAGCAACTGCTGGCCGGTGCGCCTGCTGGGCAGTCTGCCCAATGTCTACTACTACAGCGTCAACAACCCCAGCGAGGGCACCATTGCCCGTCGCCGTGGGGCTGCTACCCTGGTAAGCTATATGGTGCCACCGTTGCAGCAAGCTGGCCTGTATAAAGGGCTGCGTCTGCTCAAAGATAACCTCGACCGCTACCGCCAGCAGCCATCGCGTGAACTGCTCGAAGATATTCAGGTGCAAGCCAATAAACTGGCTATCACGGTTCAGATACCAGAGAACCTGGAGCAGGCCGATTTGATGGGGCTGGAAGTCGAAACCTATATTGCGGCGCTGGCCCATGAACTGATGCAGGTGGAGCAGCGGATGATCCCTATGGGCTTGCATGTTCTGGGGCAAGCACCATCTGACGAAGAACTGGTCGATATGCTGGCCCTGGTGGCGACCTTTGCCCGACCCGACCCGAACTTGCCACCGTTGCCCCACCTGATCGCCGCCGGGCTTGGGCAGAACTACGAAGACCTGCGCAATCAGGTCAAACACAGCCAGCAAGCTCAGGAATACTGGGAAACTATCGATGCCATGTGCCGGCAGGCCGTGCGCCACTTTATGACCGACCGCACTGCGGCACAGGCGCAGCAGCGGAGCAACGGCGCCACCAATGGACAGCATGCGGCCCCAACCTTTACGACGGTCAATGCCTATCTGCAAGAGGCTACCCATATTCAGCCCAATCGGCTCAGCCGCTTCTGGGCCTTTATGGATGATCTGCTCTCGCGCATTATTGCCGATCGCGAGATTGAGGGTTTGCTGCGGGCGTTGCGCAGCGGCTATGTGCCACCGTCTCCGGGCAACGACATTGTGCGCAATCCGGCGGTTGTGCCCACCGGCCGCAATATCTACGGTCTCGACCCATTCCGTGTGCCATCTCCCGTGGCGCAAGATACCGCCAACCGGCTGGTAGCCGAAATGCTCGACCGCCTGACCCACGATCAAGGCGCTATGCCCGAAACCGTAGCGATTGTGCTCTGGGGTATCGATAACCTCAAGAGCGATGGCGAAGGCGTGGGGCAGGTGCTGGCGCTGTTGGGTGCCCGCGTGGTGCCCGATGAGCTGGGCAAAGCCACCGAGGTTGCCCTGATACCATTGGAAGAGCTAGGCCGACCGCGTGTTGATGTCGTCGTCACCGTCAGCGGTATCTTCCGTGACCTGCTGCATCATCAGATGAAGCTACTGGATAAGGCCGCACGTTTGGCTGCGCATGCCGCAGGTGAACCGCTGGAACTCAACTTTGTGCGCCAGCATGCTCTGCAGCAGTCCAACGAGCTGGGCATCAGCCTGGATCAGGCTGCTACGCGCATCTTTGCCAATGCGCCCGGCAGCTATGGTGCCAATGTCAACTACCTGGTCGAGAGCGGCACGTGGGAGGATCAGCAGCAGCTCAGCGAGGCGTTCTTGACACGCAAGAGCTTTAGCTTTGGCCCTGATGGTCAGTGGCAGGACTCGCGCCAGATTATGGAACGCGCTCTCTCGACGGTGGATGCGACGTTCCAGAATATCGATAGCTTTGAGGTGGGCATCAGCGATATTGACTACTACTACGAAAGCCTGGGCGGGGTGACCAAGAGCGTTGAACTGCTCAGTGGCAAGCGTCCACCGGTCATGGTCGCCGATGCGGTGGCAACCAACGACCGTCTGAGTTCGCTGGAACAGATGGTCCGTCTGGAGACCCGCGCCAAGGTGCTCAACCCCAAATGGTTTGAGGCGATGCTGGCCCATGGCAGCGAGGGCGTGCAAGAGATCGAAGCCCGTGTGAAAAACACCTATGGCTGGAGCGCTACCACCGATGCGGTTGAGGGTTGGGTCTACCAGGGGGTTGCCGAAACCTACCTGCTCGATGACACCATGCGCGACCGTCTGGCCCGCCTGAACCCCAACGCGACGGCGGCTATTACGCGGCGTTTGCTGGAAGCCAACTCGCGGGGCTACTGGGAGGCCGATGAAGCAACGCTGGAGGCGCTGCACCAGGTGTATGAGGACCTGGAAGACCGCCTGGAGGGCTTTGGCGGTTAGCGGACGTCCGGTCCGCCATCCCTCATCCTCTCAAGGCTCGGTTTTTTGGCTTCAACGATGCCAAACCAAATGGCGTTCATCTCCATGCACATAGGTTCAGATTCTGGCTTTGTAGGGGGCGCAGCGCGCTGCGCCCCCTACAAAGCAGGCGCACCAAGTGCGATCAAAGCGCATACCAGTGATCACCCGAATTTGGTATCATACCGCAT
>JAAURD010000146.1 GCA_012034075.1 Chloroflexaceae bacterium
TGAAACAACTCACGTGCATCTTCCTCACGGAATGAGACCACCGTATCCGGAGCAATGCTGCCGACCCAACCCTGAGCACGCTCCATGGCTTGCTGAGCCTCAGGGCTATCGATGGTGACCACGCCGCCCTCAATCAAGCTGCCGCCGTGTGAGGCCACCCATTCGAGCATATTGCACGTGCCGCCTTCGTAATCGGCGCCTTGAAACACAAAACCAACAAAATTGGCGTTGCCAGTGGCACGTTCGCCCTCCTGAATCGTCAAAGCCATCGATTCAAGCTCATCCCAGGTAGCCGGTGGGGCATCAAAACCATACGTTTCGAGCAAATCGGCACGATAATAGAGCATGCCAAAATCGCCAAACTGCGGCATTGCAATGAGTCGCCCATCAATCGTATTGTTTTCGACAATACCCGGAAAATGCGCTTCAGCTGGAGTGCTCAGTGCCTCAGAAAGATCAACCAGGTGTTCGGCAAACGATGCAGGCCAGATAACATCAAGGGCCAGCACATCAATATCAGGAGACTGGGCCGCAAACAGCGTCTCATACACCTCGTAGTCTTCGGTAGTATCATCCGACTTGGGCACAAATTCAACCATAATACCCGTTTCTTCGGTAAAGCGCTCAATAAGCAACTCATCAAGCTCAGCGCCAACGCCAATCTGTCCGCTATAATAGCGAATAGTCGTACCACCATATGATTGGGCCGCTTTCGCATTGGACACTGCCGGGACTGTTGCAACCGCGGGTACTTCAGGCATATCGGCAGGTTTTGATGCCACTTCTGGGGTATCTGTTGTGCTGTCAGTTATGGCGTTTGGTTCCACTGTCGTCGTATTCTGCGTTGCAGGGCCACCAGAAGTAGTGCAAGCACTCAAGCCCAGACAGACCAGCACAAGCACAGCGATCATGATCGCTGGCAAACGAGAGACCATATGTTCTTCCCTTCTTTTTGTCGCGTTTTTCCCTTATGCTTTCAGGATGTCCCTATTGTATGATGAAAAACGTCATAGATGCAAGAGCGAAGAGTATAGGGTATAGCGCAAAAACACGACGTGCTTTTACCTGTCCTGCCATTCGTCTGCACCTATGAGACGTTGTGATCAACACATATTAGACCTGCTGCTGATCCGCAGCCAGTTCTTCCATACGCGCGACCAGCCGCCGCAACTCATTGAAACCAAGCTGCCAGAAGCCCGCTTCGCACAGATCAACCCCTAGTTCAGCCAGCAGATCCGCCGGCGCACGACTGGCCCCCGCTTCCAGCAGGCCACGATAGCGCGGCAAAAAGGATGCTCCCTGATCACGATACATACCATACAACGCAAGCACCAGCAGCTCGCCAAAGACATAGCTATAACAATAAAATGGGGTATTGATAAAATGCGGAATGTAGGACCAGCCCAACTCATAGCCATCAGATTGATTCACCCCATCGCCATAATACCGCCGATTGACATCAAGCCACACCGCACTGATCTGCTCGGTGGTCAGGCGTCTCTGTTCGCGTTGCGCA
Organism: Chloroflexaceae bacterium; assembly: GCA_012034075.1. GTDB lineage: Bacteria > Chloroflexota > Chloroflexia > Chloroflexales > Chloroflexaceae > JAAURD01. Next base: position 1,517 of record JAAURD010000146.1, read on the forward strand.
AACACACCCTCCTCAAAGCGGGTTAACACCGTCTGGCGAAAAATCGTCGCAAAAATATCCTCAATCTTGCTGCAAATCAGTGCCAGTTGCGTTTGCGGGTCACGATCCTGTTCCAGCAGATACTCAAAAACGACCATCTCCGCAAAGACAGACGCCGTTTCGGCCAGTGGAAGAGTCGGATAGAAATTAAAGAGAGTCTGCTGGCGGGCCAGCTCGAAATGAATGCCATGACCCAGTTCATGCGCAACCGTCATCACATCGCGTAGGTCATCGGTGTAGTTGCAAAGAATATAGGGATGATTGGAAGGCGGGTAGCCGTTGCAGAAAGCCCCACCACGCTTGCCAGGTCGTACTTCGGCGTCGATCCACCCCTGTTGAAAGAAGGCTTCGGCAATGTCAGCAAAGCGCGGATCAAACCCACGAAAGGCTTCAAGAATCATCTCCTGCGCCTGAGCATACGCAATCTGATGCCGCTGACGCCCGATTGGGGCATACTGGTCGTAGAGTTCAAGTTGGGGCAGATCGAGCAGACGGGCCTTGAGCGCAAAATAGTGCTGGGCCAGCGGATAATTCGTTTCTACCACGTTGAGCATGGTATGGACAACTTCTGGCTCAATCTGGTTAGAAAGGTTGCGCTGGGCCATCGGATGAGCATAGTGACGCAGACGGTCCTTCATCTGATGATCTTGAATGAGCGTATTGTAGATATAGGTGAGAATCGCTGATTGCCCACCCAGAACCTGGTAGAGGCTCCTGTGCGCTTTCTGTCGCAAAGTGCGGTCGGAATGACGCATCAATGACAGTATGGTATCGAGTGACAGGTGTTTGCTCTCGTCCTCATGCTCAAGTGGGAAGTCAATTGAAGCGATCAGTTCCGTAAAGAGCCGACGCCAGGCATGCAGACCGGTCAGGTCGCGTTCATTCATCAACCGCTCTTCCGCTTCGCTCAACGTATGTGGTTTATAGCGACGCATACTCCGCAAAAATGGTGATACGATGCAAGCAGTGGGTCGTGCAATAATCGCTCGGCATCATCATCGCTGAGATGCAACCATCGAGCTCGAAGAAGAGTAAGAGATTGGCAATACTGGTGTTGTGTTGTTCCATCTGTTGTTGCAGATCACGGTGTTCTGGTTTGCTCGTATCAGCCGAAAAGAGCAGGTTGGCATACACCACGGGACGAGCAAGCGCATCCCACAACGCTTCAATCCGTTCTAGGCCACGGAGCAGATGCTCAGCTGCGGGCCCGCCAGCAACGTCAATGCTGCCACGATACTCGGCAGCGAAATGTTCGGCCTCGGCATAGACCTGGTCAATCGCAGCGGTCAGGCGGGGATCATCGAACCCAGAGAACAGATCCCGCAGATCCCACGAAATGCCAGTCGAACTAGTGGCAAGAGACATAACGACATACCCTTTCTTGATTTGACGCCAGAGTTTGCTCATGGTACGATAGTATATAATGTTCAATACATAAATCATACCATGCCGGGGTAGCTCAGTGGTAGAGCAAACGGCTCATAATCGTTAGGCCGAGGGTTCGATCCCCTCCCCCGGCACTTCATGGAGCAGTGAAACGCCTGCTCGATCAAGTGCAAACGGCACTCCAACAACAACATCTGTGGCAAACCACCAGCGCGCTGTTGGTTGCCGTGTCCGGCGGCCCCGATTCGCTCTGCCTCTTGCATCTGCTCTGGCAACTTCAGACAGAAGGCGGTTTCAGCCTGCATGTCGCCCATCTTGATCATGGCTTTCGTGGTGAACAATCCGCCGCCGAGGCACAGTTTGTTACCGATATTGCCCGCCAGTGGCACTTGCCCATCACCGTAGAGCGGTGGGATGGCTTGAACCAGGCCCAGACCGGCTACGGGCCACAGGCAGCCGCCCGCAAGGCCCGCTATGCCTTTCTGGCACGCGTGGCCCAGGCTGTGCAAGCTACCGCAGTGCTGCTTGGGCATCACGCCGATGATCAAGCCGAAACCGTCCTGCTGCACCTGCTGAATGGTGCCGGCCCAGCCGGCCTGCGTGGTATGCGGGCAGTCGTCCCCTGGAGTGAATGGGCCAGTGAGCAACCGCTTGCGCCGGATCAGACCAAACAACCGATGGTATTGCGCCCGCTCCTCGGCAGCACCCGCCACCAGATCGAAGCCTATTGCGCAAGCCATGCACTCACCCCATGTGATGATCCTTCCAATACCGCATGGTATTACACCCGCAGCCGTATTCGCACCGAGTTGCTCCCCATGCTCACCGGCTATAATGCGCAGATAGTGCCCGCTCTGGTGCGCACCGCAACCATTTGCGGCGATGACTACGCCTATATGCAACAGCAACTGGATGCCCACTGGTCATCGCTCACCGACACCCAGCATGGGGTCATCTGGTTTCGGCAAGCATCCTGGCAGCAATTGCCCGTGGCGTTGCAACGGTATGCCCTGCGCCGCGCCTGGCGTTGGTTGAGTGGTCGCGATGAGGCCAGCTTTGAGCAGATCGAAGCGGCACGAGCGGCCAGTGAACAGCAGCCCGGCTATCAACAGAACCTGGTTGCAGGGGTGACCCTACGGGTAGAACAGCAGCGCTTTGGATTGATCCAAACCAGTCTGGCCCAGAGCATTATGGTACTGCCACCAGGGTACGCCGATTGCCCCCAGCTCACCGTCGAAGAACGGCAGTTACCCCCAACCGGTCGCATATCCATCGATGCCAACTGGTCAATCGTGCTCACATTCGATACTACTGAGCCGTTGCCCACCGATGAACCCTGGCGCTGGTGGGTTCATCTGGATGCCGACCGGCTCGATGGCCCGTTGCTTCTGCGGCGCCGCCGGCCCGGTGATCGCTTTCGCCCGCCGGCGGGCGCGGTAGCCGGCTGCTGCAAGACTGGTTTGTCGATCAAAAAGTGCCTCAGGTCTTGCGTGCAGCCTGGCCCATTCTGGCAACGCCGACCCATATCGTCTGGGTTGCTGGCCTGCGAGCCGATGATCGTTTTCAGGCAGACGCAGCAACCACTCGGATACTACGAGTCCTATTCGTGCGGCAAGCATCAACCGAAACAGAAAGAAATCATGACGCTGGAAGATGATATTGACACCGTCTTACTGACCGAAGAAATGATTCAGACACGGGTACATGAGCTGGGGCAGGCTATCTACCACGATTATCGCCATCTGGACAACCTACTGCTGGTCGGTGTACTCAAGGGGTGTCTGATGTTTATGGTCGATCTGGCCCGCGCCATCCCATTGCCGTTATCACTGGATTTTATGGCTATCTCCAGCTATGGGCATAGTACCGAGTCAAGCGGTGTGGTGCGCCTGTTGAAAGACCTGGATACCGATATCAGCCATCGCCATGTATTGGTCATTGAAGATATGATCGACAGTGGCCTGACCCTGGCCTATCTGTGTGGTCAGCTTGAACAGCGCAACCCGGCCAGCTTGCGTATCTGCGCATTATTAAGCAAACCGGAACGACGTCAGACCGACGTTGCTATCGATTATCTGGGTTTTGAGGTGCCCGACAAATTCGTCGTGGGGTACGGCCTTGACTATGCCGAACGCTATCGTAATCTGCCCTATATTGCTGTGTTGAAGCCAGAAGTCTATCATCGTTCCTTTGGTTAAACCGGTGTGATTTGGCAACGCTGACGCTAACATTGTGTTAGAACTGTCGGCAGAATGGTCATTATGTAACCTTGCTCTCTTGCTCCGTATAAGAGCTTCTGGTATAATGAGCTAGCAAAGGGATAAAACAGTGTAACCTCACGATTTCCTACGGACGATGAAACATGGGGGACCGGACCCCTGGAAGGGACGAACAGCTAGCATGGGCGATAACCGCTGGCTCAAGAATAGTTTTGTATACCTCATCATTCTGGTGGCAGCACTGGCTCTGTTTTTCCAGTATTTTGGCAATAATGCCAACCAGAATAATGAAAAAAGTATCACCGAGGTTCTTATAGATGCCCAGGCGGGTAAGATCAAAGAGATCGTAGCCCAATCGGGTGAAGACCAGATCACCGTTGTGTACAATGAAGGGGATGACACGGAGTATCGTTCGCGCCTTGAGACAAGCGACACCGTGATGTCGTTGCTGGCGCAGTACGATATTCCCTTGCGCGATGAAAATAACAACCCAATCACCAGTGTCAAGGTCAATCCTGCACCGGCCTGGGGCGGTTTGTTAAGTGCGTTCACGATTCTGTTACCCACACTTCTGATCATTGGTTTCTTCTTCTTCTTTATGCGTCAGGCCCAGGGCAGCAACAATCAGGCCCTGTCGTTTGGCAAAAGCCGTGCCCGCATGTTTGCCGGTGATAAACCAACCGTCACGTTTGCCGATGTGGCTGGTCAGGAAGAAGCCAAGCAAGACCTGACCGAAGTGGTCGAGTTTTTGAAGTATCCCGACAAGTTTGCCGCACTTGGCGCCCGTATTCCACGCGGTGTCTTGATGGTTGGCCCTCCCGGTACCGGCAAGACGTTGCTTTCACGGGCTGTTGCGGGCGAGGCCGGTGTGCCCTTCTTCTCCATTAGCGGCTCCGAATTTGTCGAAATGTTTGTCGGTGTTGGCGCCAGTCGTGTGCGTGATCTCTTCGACCAGGCCAAACGCAACGCTCCCTGTATCGTCTTTATCGACGAGATTGATGCGGTCGGGCGTCAGCGCGGTGCTGGTCTCGGCGGCTCCCACGATGAGCGCGAACAAACTCTGAACCAGATCCTGGTCGAAATGGACGGGTTTGATACCAACACCAATGTGATTATCATTGCTGCAACCAACCGACCGGATGTCCTCGACCCGGCATTGATTCGGCCCGGCCGCTTTGATCGCCAGGTCGTTCTTGATGCCCCCGATGTACGCGGTCGCATTGAAGTGCTCAAGGTCCATGTCAAAGGCAAACCGATTGGTGAAGATGTCAATCTGGATATCATTGCCAAGTTGACCCCTGGCTTTTCGGGTGCTGATCTTGCCAATGCCGTGAACGAGGCCGCCATTCTGGCAGCCCGTCGCTCCAAGAAGAAGATCACCATGTCCGAAATGCAAGACTCCATCGAACGCGTCGCACTTGGTGGTCCCGAACGCCGCAGCCGCGTCATGAGCGACCGCGAAAAGCTCATTCTGGCCTATCACGAAGCGGGCCATGCGATTGTTGGCGCTGGCATGCCACGAGCCAACAAGGTTCAGAAAGTCACCATTATTCCACGTGGTCGGGCCGGGGGGTATACCCTCTACCTGCCCGATGAAGACAGCCTCAATCTCAAGAGCGTGGCCCAGTATAAAGCCGAACTGGCGATCTCACTGGGTGGTCGTCTGGCCGAAGATATTGTCTTTGGTCCCGAAGAGATTACCACGGGCGCGATTGGTGATATCTCTAGCGTATCACGCATCGCACGGGCCATGGTGACCCGCTTTGGCATGAGCGCACGGCTCGGCCCCATCGCCTTTGGCGAAAAAGAAGAACTCATCTTCCTGGGCCGCGAAATCAGCGAGCAGCGTAACTATGGCGATGAAGTCGCCAAGTTGATCGATGAAGAAGTGCATATGCTCGTCTCCGAAGCCTACGACCGTGCTCGCACCATTCTCGAGACCAATCGCTCGGTGCTCGACGATATGTCCAATGCCTTGCTCGAACTCGAGACCCTGGAGGGTGAACAACTGCTCGAACTCGTCCAACGGGTCACCCCCATCAGCATTTCCAATGTCAATGGTGGCGACCCACGGCGGCTCGAACGCAATCGTTCACGCGAAGGGGTTACCCCAGACTCGGGCAACCCAAACACCGGCATGGCTGGCTCTGGCCCGATGAGCAACCCGCTTCCCGCGTAAGCTCGATTAAACCAATGCCAATCAATGGATGTGGCTTGTGGGTGTAACCCCGCAAGCCACATCTTATGGACCATATGCTGATGACTGATCTGCCTGCTGTATCGCCAATACCCCGAACACGTCGCCTGATCGTTGGTATCTCAGGCGCCTCCGGCGTGATTTATGGTATCCGTTTAATCGAAATACTCCGTCAAGTGAGCGATGTTGAAACCCATCTGGTCATGACCAGCGCCGGACGACAGACCATTGCCCTCGAAACCGATTATGATGTACGCTCGGTTGAAGCCATGGCTACGGTTGCCTATCGCACCAATGATATTGCCGCTCGCATCTCCAGCGGCTCCTTTCAAACTATCGGCATGGTCGTCATTCCCTGTTCCATCAAAACCTTGAGCGCTATTGCTCTTTCCGCGTCCGATAACCTGTTAACCCGTGCAGCTGACGTTACATTAAAGGATCGTCGTCAGCTGATCTTGCTCGTGCGCGAAACCCCGTTGCATCTTGGTCATCTGCGCTTAATGGTGCAAGCGAGCGAACTAGGCGCCGTGGTTATGCCACCGGTTCCAGCATTTTATCACCATCCTCTCACCATTGATGATCTCATTAACCAGACCGTCAATCGCGTCCTTGATCTGCTCGATATAACCCTTCCAGATGACCTGTTTGCCCGTTGGATGGTGGATCGCAGCGGGCATCAGCAGGCTAAAAGCTGTTTGTTCGGTGGTTTGCTCAGAACGCTGAAACCTTCTACAATAAAGAGAGACTATGATTGTAGTGTCGTAGACCATAGCGGCAAAGATCAGACCTGGAGAAAACGCCATGCTCGAAATTTGTGTTGCCGTTGCCAAAGCCGGTCGTCATGCGGCTGCCGAGAGTGGCGATACGTTGGAGATTATCGAAATACCCGGTGGTGGGTTTTCGTTTGTGCTGGTCAGTAGCGAAGGCAGTGGCCGTGGCGCCAAAACCCTGAGCGACCTGGTTGCCAGCCGTGTCTTGCTGCTGCTCAAAGATGGCGCCCGCGACAGTGCCGTTGCGCAAACCGTACACGATTATCTCTATACCTATCGCATGGGCCAGGTTGCCGCAACCCTAAACATCCTGTCGGTTGATGTGAGCAGCGGTCAGATTCGCATGGTCCGCAATAATCCAGCGCCCTTCTTTGTCATCGATCGCAGCGGCACGCACATGTACCAGGATGAAGCACAACCCATTGGTTTGCACGCACACACCAGCCCGGTTGTAACCAGCTTGCCCATTGCAGCCTATACCTATGTGGTGATGTTTACCGCGAGCCTGCTGCAAGCTGGCGCCCATCAGGGCCGTGATATGGAGCTACCCAACTATCTAGCCGGCTGGGTCGCCGATGATGGACGCCTCCCAGATGAATTAACCGAATTGTTACTGCAACGGGCCATGCTGCTTGATGGCGGTGAAATCCAGCACGACATCAGTATTGCGACGCTGGCTATTCTGCCTGCCGCACATCGCCTTGAACAGCACGAAGGCATGGCCGCACCAGTACGTCGTTTCTATCTCAGTGTCCCGTTTGAGCATCTATGAAAGGAACCGCATGTCCGTAGCACCTCCTCCTACCCCTTCGAGTGCCCGTCGCAACAGTCGCCGGACGCTGATGCTGCGTCAGGCCAATGGGCGATTGCATGGTCAATCGTCTCGACGTGGCGGCGGTTGTGGCATCATTGCGGTGGTTCTGGTCATTGTTCTGATTCTGGTTGGTGTCGCGCTAGCTGGATTCGCCAATGTTACCCTGCAAGCCTTGCGCAATATGGAGCAGCAGGATATTCGCCATCGCAATGCCGCAGCCGTTGATCCAGTTGCCACCGAAATAACGTATGCTCCGCCAGATATGATGCGTGAACCCTTTAACGTTCTGCTGCTGGGTGTCGATATTCGCCCAGATTCCGACGAAGGCGTTCGCAGTGATACGCTTATTGTGGTGCATGTACAGCCAGTCGAACGCTGGATCAGCATGATTTCGATCCCGCGTGACTCGATGACCGAAATACCCGGCCTGGGAATCGAGCAGAAGATGAATTTTGCCTACTCCTATGGCTACAACAACGCCGAAGAACTCTATGGGGAAGGCGCCAAACCAGCCGAGGCCGGCGGGGCGCTGGCCGCCGAAACCGTCGAGACCTTTCTGGGCATCCCCATCGATTATATTGCGCAGGTCGATTTTCATGGGTTTGAGCAGATGGTCGATACGGTCGGCGGCGTTACCATCGATATTCCCCGACCCCTACTCGATGCCGAGTTCCCCACCGAAAACAACGGCGTAGAGCGGCTCTATGTCGCCTCCGGCCTGCAAGTCTTCGATGGTGCAACCGCCTTGAAGTATGCTCGCTCACGCCACAGCACCAGCGACTTTGACCGCAGCTGCCGCCAGCAGCGCGTCCTCAAAGCTATGCTGCGTGAAGTGCGTCAGCGTGGATTGCTGGAACAACTGGAACTCGTTCCAGGCATCTTGAAAGATCTGGAAGAGAATTTTGCCACCACCATGCGCATCAGCGACCCCGCTGTCATCTACGCCCTGGCCGACCTCGCTCGCTCGCTCAGCTCCGACCGCGTGGTACAGCTCAGTATCAATCCGACAAATGTCACCATGATTGCCCAGAATGGTTCCGAACTCTACTGGGACCAGGGCGATATTGAGTTGCTGGTCACCATGATGCTGGCTGGTCCGGATGCCCAATCCGAAGATATCTGGGTACAGGTGCTCAACGCCGGTGGTCAGGTCGGCCTAGCCGGGCAGGTAACCGAGAGCCTCAGCACCCAGGGCTTCTTGCTGCGCGAGCCAACCGATGCGCCGGGCCTGCGCGAGCATACCGAGATCCTTGACTTCACCGACGACCCGGAGACACGGGAGCGACTGGCAGACTATCTGGGTATTGCCCCTACCTATGTGCGCACCTCGCCGCTGGTCGATGATGAACTCACGCTCCCCGAAGGCACCGGCATTGCGGTGCTCATCGGCGAAGATTATGCCGATATACTGGAGACGATTGAGAGCAACACCGAAGAGGCGGAAATCACCGCCACCGCGCCGCCCGCGCCGGTCTTGCCACCAGAGGAGTCGCTCCCACCACCGGGCTGTAGCGCCGACTACTAACGGCACCCCCTCTCCCCCGGCCCCTCTCCCAAAGCTGGGAGAGGGGTGTACATATTTTGCTTGGTAGCGGCTTTAGAATTCCGCATTGCTCACCTCCTCTACCGCTGGGGGTTCCGGTTCTGGTTCTGGTAGCGGCGGGATCGCGGTTTGGCTGCCGAAACCGCCGAAGAATTCGTTGAGCTTGTAGGTGACATTGAAATAGAGACCGCCATCGGAGCGGAAGCTGCCAAAATCGCGATCGCTCACCGCCCCCGCACTGTAGCCGAGACCGAGACGCAAATCCGGCGTCACGTAGTAGCCCAGCTCGATCGCGCCGCCCAATTCTTGATACCCGACCGCCAGTTGCCGAATTGCCCGTCCCTCCAGCGCCACATCCCACTGA
>JAAURD010000147.1 GCA_012034075.1 Chloroflexaceae bacterium
ACAATGACCCGCCCCAGAGCCATACCGCCAGCGGCAGCGCTGGACATGACCCGCAACCAGCACCGGGCGCCGCGCCATCACGACCGCGTGGGCGTCAGGTGCCGCCGTCACCGGGCGGCCGCACAAAGCTATCGACCAGCAACCGGCACAGCGGCAACATCCATCAGCGGGGGCGGAAGCAGCGCAAACGGTGAGCGCCCGCGGCCGCAAAGGCACACAATGGGCACCACGGAGGCACGGAGACACGGAGGTCATGGACCATGGCTAATGGGCCTGTCCTTTGTGTTCCCTTCGTGCCCTTTGTGGTAAATATGACTCACCATGGAGGCACAGATGCCAAGTCAGGCGATGCCGTCTTTCCAGGGTGAAAAGCGTCTTTTGTGAAACATTTATGTTATTTGTGTTCTTTGTGGTGAATCGCACAGCTGTATGGGCGCAGCACGCTGCGTCCTACAGCAGCGGGGTGGAAGAATGTCTGGGGATGAGAGCAGCAGTCACCCTGTTGCATTTCGCCAGAACATCACCGATAATACACAGAGCATCGGAACGGCGGCAGATGCCCGCAGCCGAAATAGAGGAAAAGTGATGAGTAACTGGTTGGAATTATCTGTCAGTGCCGATATTGAAGCGGCCGAAGCGGTCACTGAGCTGCTCGCAAGGTATGCCCCCAACGGCAGTGTGGTGCTCGAACCGCCCTGGCAAGCCAACGAAAGTGAGCCAGGCGAAACCAGCACAAGCCAACCCTACCTAACCGATAGCACCCGTCCGGTGCTGCTGCGTATCTACCTGGCAGAACACCCCGCCGTCGCGCAAACCTGCCGTGAAATCGAGCAAGCGCTCTGGCATCTGGGCCGGCTGCGGCCAGTCGGCCCACTCCAGGTGCGCACCGTGAGCGAAGAGGATTGGGCCAACGCGTGGAAAGAGCACTACCAGGTGCAACACATCACCGAACGGCTGGTACTCGTGCCTTCCTGGCTCGATTATACCGCCCAGCCCCATGAGCTCACCATAGCGCTCGACCCCGGCATGGCGTTTGGCACCGGTCTGCACCCCACCACGCGGCTCTGTCTGCGCCTGCTCGAACAGCAGCTGCAACCCGGCATGCGCGTGCTTGATCTCGGCACCGGCAGCGGCATTCTCGCCATCGCCGCCGCAAAAATGGGTGCAGTTGAGGTATGGGCAATCGACAACGACCCGGTCGCTGTGCGCGTGGCCAGCGAAAACGTGGCACACAACCAGTGCAGCGAGCCGGTGCGGGTGCTGGAAGGGAGCATTGAAGCAGCCAGCGGCCACTTTGATCTCATTCTCGCCAATATCATCGCCAATGTGTTGATGAGTCTGGCCGACGGACTGACACAGGCACTCGCACCGAACGGTACACTTATCAGTAGCGGCATTATTGATGAGCGCGAAACCGAGGTAGCCCTGGCCCTGGCAACGACCGGCCTGCATCTGCATGCTCGCCAGCGTGACGCTGACTGGGTGGCGCTGGTGCATCGGCACCAGCGGCCTGGCAGCTGATCCACCTATTTAGAGAAGCAGATGTTTTTGAGCAGCCGATATCATACATCCATGCTGCCTGTGCCGTTGCTCACTTCCATTCCCACCGTCAAAACGCATCTGCGCAACCTCTATGGCAAACCACATGTGCATCATCGAACCCAGGCAGCCGCACGCGCCAGCTGCAAGCAGGCGCTCCGCGTCCGAGCAAAGAACATACCCGTGATCACCTGAATACAGCTATCCTGATTCAGTATCAGACGTCGGTGCGGCTTACCGCTTTGCACACGCAATGCAAAGCGGCAACGAGGCCCTACGCGTCCGCGCAACGTGATCACCTGAATTTGGTATGAGCCGGTCATCTGTTGCCTGTATGGTAGCACAGAGAGAACCGTGAGCGCTATACGGTTTGTCACCCTGGGTATCGCAAGTGCATCTCCCAAATTGGGGCGGCATCGGCTATAATAGATCGTAGCGAAGCACAGTGTGCAAGGGCTGGCCCCTGCGCAGCGACCCAATAAGATCGAACAACCCAGAATGGACCAGGCGGGCGCACAGGAGACTGAGATGTTCTCGGTCCAACCTTTGCGTCCGCTTTTAGTACTAGATCGAAAGGATTGAGCATGGATAGTATCTTGATTGTTGGTGATATGGCGATGGTTATGCTCGCAGCCCTGATCGGTGGCACCATCGCTGCGCGTCTGGGGTTACCTGCCCTGATTGGTTATCTGCTGGCGGGCATTCTGGTTGGTCCCTTTACGCCCGGCCCGGTGCTCGGTGACCTCGACAATATTCATCTCTTTGCCGAAATTGGGGTTATCCTGCTGATGTTTGGCGTAGGGGTCGATTTTTCGATAGACCAGCTGCGCCGCGTGCGCAATGTCGCGCTCTTTGGCGGCGGAGCGCAGGTTTTGCTCACCATTGGTCTGGGCCTGGTGGTGGGCACGCTCCTCGCTTGGCCCTGGGGCTGGAGCCTCTTTTTTGGCTGCATTATGGCTATCTCTTCGACCACCGTAATGCTCAAACTGTTGATGGATCGCGGTGAGATGGGCAGCGAACATGGTCAGATGATGCTTGGTGTCTCGCTGATCCAGGACCTGAGCACGATCTTGATGGTTGCCCTCTTACCAGCACTCACCACGATTCAAGCCGATAGCAACCCGGCCATGGAAATTGGCTTTTCCCTGCTCAAAACCGCTCTCTTCTTAGGCTTGATGTTTGTGCTGGGGACGCGGCTCTTTCCCTTTTTGCTCAAACGCATTGCCCAGTATGGCTCACGCGAACTCTTTCTACTGGCAACCGTCGGTCTCTCCATTGGCACCGCGTTTGTCGCCACCGAATTTTTTGGCCTATCGCTCGCCCTAGGAGCGTTTATTGGCGGTCTGGTCGTCTCCGAGTCAGAACTGCACCATCGTATTCTGGGCGAAGTGCTGCCTATTCGCGATATCTTTGGGGTGCTCTTCTTTGTATCGGTAGGCTTGTTGATCAACCCTGGTTTATTGCCGACAACCTCTGGATTGTGCTGCTTGTCAGCGTTGTCATCGTGCTGGGCGAAGTTCCTGGTTGCCGCCTGGGGTGCTCTGGCCCTTTGCCTACTCCGCCGCACGATTTTGCTGGTGGCTGCGGGCCTGGCCCAGATTGGCGAGTTCTCGTTCATCCTGGCACAGCAGGGCCGCCAGGTCGGTGTGCTCGATGAGTATATTACTGGCCTCACCCTGAGCGGCGCATTGATCTCCACGGTGGTATCGCCCTTTTTATTGCGTGGCGCCGGAGCGCTTGGCGCCTGGGCCGACGCCCGGCTGGCACCGTCTGGGTCCCGTAAGGCGATTGTCTGTCTGGAAGCCCCCGCTGGTATCAGTGATCATGTGGTAGTCTGTGGCTACGGTCGGATTGGCCGGCATATTGCCGAAGCACTGGCGGAACTGGGTCATCCCTACCTGGTGATCGAGCAGGACTGGCTTCATGCTGAACATGCCCGCCAGCAAGGCGCCCCGGTGATTTATGGCGATGCGTCTAACGCGGTGATTCTGGCGGGTGCGCGGCTGGAGCGTGCGCGCGTGGCGGTAGTGACGGCACCCGATCCGGGCTTACAACGTCTGATAACCCAGCAGATCCGCAATCAGTGTCCAGAAGTGCCAATTATTGTACGGTCAAACCGAGTAGAGCATCTACCGCTGCTCTACAAAGATGGTGCGAATGACGTTATTGTCCCTACGTTTGAAGGTGGACTGGAAATGCTGCGCCAGACCCTGACGCGCCTGGGTGTCACGGTCGAAGCTATTCAAACCTACACCGACGCAGTCCACTGTGAACGGTATGCCCCCTGGCGTGCGCCAACCACCGATGGTGAACTGCTCAGCTGCTTGCGCAGTGCTCATGCCGGTCTCAACCTTGAGTGGTACCTGCTCCAGGCCGAATCCGAGTATGTCGGGCAGTCCATCGGTTCACTCGAAATCCGTCGCCATTCGGGCGCCTCGATTGTGGCAATTGTGCGTGATGGCAACACGCTCATCAACCCGCCTGCCTCAACCACGCTGCGTGCCTGGGACCGCATTGCCGTGATTGGCAATAGTGAGCAACGCCACCAGTTTGTGAGTTGGCTACGCGATGGCGAACATGATACAATACGAGCAGAAGACGTGCAGCTGTCGCATCTGTCTGCTTCAAGCGGCAATGGTCGCAAACGCCCGGATCATACTGCAGACAGGAACGGATAGGGTTGTGCGTAGGCGTTTTACCTCCAATGCGCTTTTGTTGCTGGTACCTGCCGCGATTGGCGCAATCTTTGCTCTCGTCGGTGGCATCTTCCTGTGGGTGTCATTCACGGCGGGCGATGACGCCAACCGGCTGACAATGCTGCCGCTGCTTACCGCAGTATCGCTGGAGGATAGCCGACCAGAACGTGAGGTGCTGGTCGAAGGCAGCATCAGCCACCGGACGCAACCGCGCTATCAGAATCTGGTCGCCTATACCTATGCCGAACGCCAGTCCTACCGCGACTCCGATGGGGAGCGGCGCTACCGCTGGGTGACGCTGGAAACACAGACGCCACCGCTCGACATCGAGACGTCCAGCGGTCGCATCCGCATTGAGCTGGCCGCCCGCAGTGACTATGAGCTGTACAACCCAACGATGACCCTGCAAGAAGGCGACTATCGCTATCAGGGGTTCCAGGCTGGTGACCGTGTGGTGATCCAGGGCATAACGCACCAGGGGCCCGAAGGCATCATCCTCGATGCCAGCGTGGTGGCCGGCGGCGACCGCGATGCCTACATTACATCACAGCAAGCTGAGGCACACTCGCTCTTCTGGTTTAGCCTTGGTTTTGTCACCCTTGGCCTGGTGCTGATTCTCCTTGGGCTGGTCCTCTGGTGGCGGTTTGCGTCGTTTCGCAGAACGGAAAAGAGCCGAGAAGAACGGACACACCTTACATTTGCAATCAACACTCGTATGGAGGGATGGTATGGTCATGATGAAAACGTTTTCTGGTATACCCATGGTACGTGTTACCGTGCTGGTAGCCTTGCTCACCCTGCTGCTGCCAGCCATTGGAACGGTGTCAGCCGAACCACGCTGCTTTCCCGAAGCAGCACCGGTGATTACCGCCTGTATTGATGCGCCATTTCGCACCTTCTGGGAGGAACAGGGCGGTTTGCCGGTCTTTGGCTACCCATTGAGTGAAGCGTTCACCCAGACGACCGACCAGGGGCCGCTGACGGTGCAGCTCTTTGAACGGGCGCAACTGGAATGGCATCCCCAGAACAGCCCGCCGTATGACATACAGCTCAGCCATCTGGGACGCATGGCTTTGGGCGAACAGGAATCGCCGGTGACGGAGCAAGCCCAGGCCGATTGCCTGTTTCTGCCCGCAACCAGCCTCAATATCTGTCCACCATTGCTTGCTGAGTGGCGCAGTCATGGCCTCGATCTGGGCAATGACGGTATCAGCGAAGCCGAGAGTCTAGCGCTGACCGGCTTGCCCCTAACACCCGCACTTCCCTGTACCACATGGTCCTTGTGTGGGCCAGATGAGCCACCCTACCTGGTGCAATGGTTCGAGCGGGCACGCCTGGAAGACCATGGCGCTCAGGGCATCCTCCGCGGCTTGCTGGGCCGTGAGCAGGCCCAGCAACTGATGGCCGCCGACACCGCGCCGGTGCAGGCAGCAACACCACCACCGGCGCCCGCAACAACGAACAACCCGCCCGATCAAACCCAGCCCGGCGGCTTTGTCCAGGCAGTCGGTGCGCAGCTACAGCGCTATGGCGAACCCATCATGCTCATCGGCGGCACCTACGAGCGAGCCGATTATTCGGCCGAAGAGATGTGGCGGTACTGGAACGGCCCAGAGGTGCTGGCCGATTTAGAGCGTATCCACGCAGCAACTGGCATCAACACCGTGCGCGTGCGCATACCCTATAGCATCAAAACGATTACCCAGACCCCCGAAGGCGCAGTCGAAGTGAGCGATAAGCTGATTACGCGGATGCGCGAGATGGCCGACATTGCCGCGCGGCTGGATATGCGGGTGATCTTTACGCTGTTTGGCGGTTATAGCGACTTTTCTATTCCCGGTAGCAAGGCCGAAGAGACCGAACTGCGCTACCTGGAACGGGTGATCGGCAATTTTGTGGGTGATGACCGCGTGCTCGGCTGGGATATCTACCACGAACCAGACCGCAACTGGCGCTGGGACAATGAAGAAGACCTGGTGCTTAGCTGGCTCGTGCGCATGGCCAACGCCGCCCAGGCGTTCGCCCCCAATCAGCTGGTGATGGTCACTATGCGCGATGATGAGCACTTCTGGCATGAAGATTTTGATGGCCTGGCCCTGATCGATCAGGTCGATCTGGTCACGCTCCAGGCCGATGATGTCGAAGAACTCCGCGCACGTTATGATGCCATTCGTAGCCAGACGAGCAAACCGGTGCTGGTAAGCGAATTTAACTGGGCCAGCGGTCCACCCTGCCGCCGCGCCAAGCACAGCGAAGCCCAGCAAGTCATCGTCTACAACGACATACTGCAAGCCAGCGATGGCCTGCTCGTGGGCCTGCTCACACGGGTGCTGCAAGACGAGGCATCTGGCCCATATGGCGGCTGGGATGAACAGGATAACTACCACGGGCTGCTGCGTGCCGATGGCAGCGCCAAACCCGTAGCCGCCGTGTTGCAAGCCGCAAGCATTACACCGCTGCCCAGCACGGTACGGCAGAACGAACCATTGGCGCCAGGCCGCGAAAAGCCCGACGAGGAAGAAACGGACGAACCAGCCGTTGATCCAGAGACCGGCCTGACCACCGATGAGCCATTAGAAACGCCCAATGGACAGTATGTCAAAGGCTGGTTCCGCCGTGCCTGGGACCGGCTAGGCGGTCAAGCCACCTTTGGTCTGCCGCTTGCCGAGGCCTACGAACGCCCATCGGATGAACGCGTAGTGCAATATTTTGAGGGCGCCGTGCTGGAATACCACCAGAAGATCGAAGACGAAGAGGCGTATGCCGAGATGGGCGAAATTGAGAAAATCTATACGCGGATTCGCCCGGTTGCCCTGGGATCAGCCTACACCGAAGGGCGCGAATTTCCGGTTGCCACCGAGCGACCACCCGGTGGTCGACGCTTCCGTGAAACCGGCTACCATATCAGTGGGCCATTCCGCGAGTTTTATGAGCAAGCCCATGGCGAGTGGCGACTGGGCTGGCCCATCTCCGAGGAGCTGCAAGAAGAGGTTCAGGGCACGATGATGACCGTACAATACTTTCAGAACGGTCGGCTCGAATGGAATGAAGCCACCCAATCGGTGCAAGTCAGCCAGCTCGGCGCCTGGGCCTGGGATATTCAGTGCCAGTATGGGCAATAGAGCATACAACGCCCATGGGCCGATGCTGCATGGCTAGCCCTCAGTAGGCGCGGCTTGCAGCCGCGCAAACTCTGCCCTCATTCGAGCCCATGGGTCGATACTGCATAGCCGGCTCTATGATTCCATCGAATGAACGGCGTTGCACCAGTAGCACCACTATGCTATAATACCTTCCGAAAGCGCAGAGACAAGGAACGAAAACACCTGGAAAGCATATGCGTATTTGTCTGGACCAGCGAACAAGCGGCGGTTGTCGTGCCAACAACCCCGATAGCGCTAAAGTTTGTGCGCAGTGTGGTCGTTCACTACGGTATGCGCTCGAACTGCATAACCCTGGCACACCGATTGGCCCCTACCGCATCTGCCAGATCATTGGCTTTGGCGGCTTTGGCGCCGTCTACGAAGCGGAAGATACACGCCGTCGTGGTTTCCATGTCGCCCTCAAGGAATCGTTCGACCCCAATGATATTCGCGCCTTCCAGGGTGAGTTTGCGATATTACAACTGCTCCAGCACGACCATCTCCCGCATTACTACGAGATGTTTGAGGCCGATGGCAATGGCTATCTCGTGATGGAACTGATCCCCGGCCAGAGCCTTCAGGATGTGCTCAAACAGCGCCGCGGCCAGCCACTGGCCGAAGCGCAGGTGCTAGGGTATGCCATTCAGATTTGCGATGTGTTGACCTATCTGCACAGCCAGAACCCAACCATTATTCACCGCGATATTAAGCCCGCCAACATGCGCCTCACCCCCGATGGACTGATCAAACTGGTCGATTGTCTCTTCAAACAGGGCAGCGAAGAGACGCGCAGCTCGCGGCGCGGTCTAACCCCCATGTATGCACCGCTGGAGCAATGGGGCACCACCACGCAGCATACCAGCCGCAGAGCGACCTGTATAGCCTGGCAGCCTCGCTCTATCACCTGCTCACGGGTCAGCCGCCAACACCAGTAACTGACCGCATTGCCACACTAAAAGACCCTCTGGTCGCGCCAGCGCAACAGAACCCCCGGATTTCCGCGCATGTCTCAGCCGCAATCATGCAAGCCCTCGCCATTCAGCCACAGCACCGCCATGCCAATGCCAGAGCATTCAAGCAAGCCTTGCTCACCGGCAGCACCACGCCCAAACCACGTGCCCAGACCACCCGGATGCAAAAGGTCTTTGGCCGTCCATCCGGCTACTGGTGTTATGTACGCCCCAACACCTACCGTATTGGTGGCTGGAAAGAGGATCAAGCCTGTGCTGATATCCGTCTTGCCGAGTTCTGGATCGCCCGCTACCCGATCAGCGTCGCGCAATACACCACGTTTGTTGCGGCTGGTGGCTATGCGGACCAAGGCCAGGCGTGGTGGCCGGTGGAGGGATGGCAGTGGAAGCAGCGCACCCAACGCATGAAACCAGACAACTGGCAAGGAATGGGGTTTAATGGGCCAGACCAGCCCGTCATTGGTGTGAACTGGTATGAAGCAGTGGCGTTTTGCAATTGGCTCCATAGCACATTACACAACGACTTGCCGCCAAACTATGTGATACGCTTGCCCACCGAAGCCGAATGGGAAGTCGCCGCCGCCTATGATGCCACCGGGCAACGGCGGACCTATCCCTGGGGCGAAACACCGCCCACACCAGCCCATGCCATCTACAACACCTCCGACCGCGGACGCCAATCGCATGGCCCCACTGCGATCGGCAGCTGTCCCCAGGGCGTAGCAGCCTGCGGCGCCGAAGAGCTGGCCGGCAATATCTGGGAGTGGTGCAGCAGCCCCTGGGATAACTACCCCACTGCCAGCAATCACATACAAACAGATGGCTCTCCCGGTGAATACGTCAGTCTGAAAGGCGGGTCATGGCTCCAGAACAACACCTATCTCACGTGCATGGCCCGCAATGTTCAACTCCGCTTTGAGCACAGCAACTACTACGGCTTTCGCCTGGTGCTGGCGCCGGGGAGTGGGTAGTGGTAGGGCAGTGATGGCGGGATGAGTAAAGATGGCCTGTCATAGATATTTACAATGAAAGGTAATACCATACCAGTGAAAACGACAACGTCTATCGGATTGGGATTGTTGACCGTTTTGACTCTGATTATCTTTGCGAATCAGAACGATGTCTATCTACCACTCATTATGGGGAACGCTGAACCAACCGAGACATCAATACCAGTAACTGTCACAATTGGACCAAATCCCGAAGCTACTCTGACAGCAACCTTCGGCCCAACCACGACCGCAACCCAAACCAGTACGCCAACTGGAGATGCCTCGGTTGTCTTGAATGTTACTGATCATACAAAATCTGGAACTCCTGGTGGCACCATCACCTACAATCTTACCGTCCGCAACCCTGGGACTGCCGACGGCAATTACTCTCTTACCATTGAACAATCTTGCGATGAAGAGATTGCGGGTTGTTTTGAAGTAACCAATGCTCCCAGCAGTTTTGGTGTTGTCGCTGGACAGACGGCTTCATTTCAAATATCGGTAACGCTACCGGCCTCGGCCCAAGATGGTGCATCGGACCTAACAATAGTTCGTGCTCGTTTAAATGGTGACGATCTCTTCTCAGAAGCCATTCTGTCCACTACGGTGCAAGGGCATACACCGACCGCAACCGGCACTGCAACCAACACTGCGACCGCAACCGGCACTGCAACCAACACTGCGACCGCAACCGGCACTGCAACCGCTACAATTAGTCCAAAAGTAACCTCAACGAGCACCGCAACTGCCTCTGCTAGTCCAACAGCAACCCCAACCAACACAATCGAACCTATTGGAGAGTGTTCGCCAGCCTACGCAAATTTTTGTATACCGCCAGCGCCACCTGATCTGAACTGTCCAGAGATTCGGGAACAATATGGATGTGATGTCGAAGTGGTTATCCATCCTGATCCACACAATATTGACCGCGATGGAGATGGTATTGGCTGTGAGTGCTCTCAATGAAGAGGTTATGAGGTAAGATATGACCGTTATTACTGCCGTTGTACAAAGAAGTGATGCAAGACATGTTCGGGCAGGGCATTCAGAGCGGCTTGGAAAAAGAACGACTGCATGCGATCGGCATGTCTGATATTTTATATGGACGCTTGTCCTCTAAAATTTCTGTAGAAGCGTAGCATGTTGATCCGTTACAGAGTATAAAAGCGGTACTTTCCCTCCGTAGATTCTCACCCCGACCACTCTTCCTTCTCGGAAGAAGGTTATATGCAGATTTATCGGCCTCTCTTCTCCCGCAAGGTACCCAGGGTGACGGCGCTGGCATCGTCTACTCTCTTTCTCCTTGGGAGAGGGGCGGGGCTCTCAAGGGTAGGTTTTTTGGTTTAGACATGGCTCATACCAAATTCGGGTGGGCGCAGCACGCAGACGCTCCTACAGATCGCACTTGGAGCGCCTGATTTGTAGGGGCGCAGCGCGCT
>JAAURD010000148.1 GCA_012034075.1 Chloroflexaceae bacterium
GGACGTATTGGAGTGCGAGTCGCGGCCCTTGGTCGCGTATCTCCAGACGGTCTTGCGTTTGCCCATTCGGCGTATCCAGGAGAACCTCATGACGGTGCATGGCCTGAAGCTCAGCATCGGGGAAATCACCCGGTTGCTGCACCAGGTCCGAGCACAACTGGATGCCGATGGGGAAGCCCTCAAGGCGCAGGCACGGGCGAGCCCGGTCCTGTATGCCGATGAAACCGGCTGGCGGGAAAATGGCCAGAATGGATATATCTGGGCGTTCTCAACGCCGGGTGACGATGCCGTGCGATACGATGAATATGATCGCAGTCGCGGTGGTGCCGTGCCGTGGTAAAACGCATCCTGGCAGGCCAATTCCAGGGACACCTGGTAAGCGACTTTTACGGCGGGTCCAACGTGTATGCGGGCAAGCATCAACGCTGCTGGGTGCATCTGCTGCGGGATCTGCATGACCTGCGGAAACGCCATGCGTTGCCGGAGGGGACCGTGATCCCAGTGCAAGCCGAGCCGGGTGAGGACCAGGCAGTTGCGGTACACCGGTGGTGCCAGGCGGTGCGATCCCCGTATGACCAGGCACAGGAGTGGCTGCACGAGCACCCAGAGGCGACACAAGCCGAACGGGAAGCCTATTATGTGCAATGCACGACCCAAAGCCATGAACTGGGGTTGGCGTATGCCCAAGCGAAGGAACATCCTTGTCGGGCGCTCAGTCAACGGTTGCTCCGTCACGAAGACGAACGCTTCCCGTTTGTGTTGGTGGACGGGCTCAACGCGGACAACAATCAAGCGGAGCGGAGCATTCGGCCGTTGGTCGTCATCCGCAACATCAGCGGTGGCAGTCGCAGTGCTGCCGGAACCAAGACTCGCATGGGTCTGGCGAGCCTGTTCGAGACATGGCTGGCACGCGGACTGAACGCCTTTCAGGAATGCCTGCGGGCATTGGGTGCGCCGGCCCCAAATCCCTCTTGAATGCTTTCCCCCCAACTCTGAACAGTTACCAGCCGTTCGCCGATATCGTTTGCCAACAACGTCTGGATTGCGATGTAAAACAAAGCAGGCAATACTGCTACGCGAAACCGGGTATTGCTTCAGGTATGCTATAATAGCAAACCATGGAGCATCCTGGTACAATAAACATGGCATTGATAGACCAGTTCAAACACCTGAAAAGATGGAATCCTTATGAGTGACCAGATAGACCATTACCGTGCCGAATTTCCGATTACCCAGCAGTATACCTTTCTCTCCCATGCAGCGGTTTCGTCCCCTTCACGACGGGTGAGCGCAGCGGTTCAGCATGCGATGCAACAGTTTTTGGCACAACCGTTTACGGTGTATCTGCCGGAGATCATGACGCTCAATGAAGAACTGATTGAACGGATTGTCCGCCTGATTGGCGCCCGGGGTCGCGATGAAGTGGTGCTGATGCCCAATACCGCAGCTGGCCTGAATACCGTCGCTGCCAGTCTGCCGCTCCAGGCCGGTGATAACATCCTGGTTTTGGATGGCGACTACCCGGCCAATGTGTACCCCTGGTGGAACCTGACCTATCGCGGTATCCTGACCAAAATGGTCCCCTCCCATGAGGGCGGGCTTGATCTCAATCGCCTGGAACAACGGATTGACCGCCGTACCCGTGTCATTGCGTTGAGCACGGTGATGTTTGCTACCGGGTTTCGCAACGATATTGCGGCCGTGGGTCAGCTCTGCAAAGAGCGCAATATCTTTTTTGTCGTCGATGCGATCCAATCGCTGGGCGCATTTTCCATGGATGTGCAATCCAGTCATATCGATGCACTGGCTTGCGGCTCACAGAAATGGCTGCTTTCCACGCCCGGCAGCGGCTTTCTCTACTGTCGCCGTGAGTTGCTCGATACGCTGGTGCCCGGCGCCTATGTTGGTGCTTCCAGCGTGACTGATTCGTACAATTACCTTGATTATAATTTTACATCTCCACCAGGCGCCGAACGCTTTAATCTGGGAACACCTAATATAGCGGGTATGGTTGCCCTGCACAGTGCCATAGGGTTGCTTCTCGAAGTGGGTATTGAAGCGATTGCCGACCGTATAGGAAACCTGGTCGATCTCCTGATACGGAGCCTGCTGGAACGTGGCTATACCCTGGCAGCCAGCGCTGACCCGTCCCATCGTAGCGGCATTGTGGTGGTGAGAACCCCACACGCCGAACACATCTGCCAACGATTGGTAGATGCCCATGTTATCGTGACATCTCGTGGTACGGGGGTGCGTATCGCACCCCATTTTTATAATACCGATGAGGAGATTCTGCATTGCGTCGATCTGCTGGCGCAAGCCGATCATACATAAAGCGTTTCCAATGAAGCCTGGGGCTTGAGACCTAGGCGCCGCTCGAAAGGAACAGATAGCTATGCCGTTTCGTGCTTCCCTGATTGTGACGTGGTTCCTAACACTCGCTCTACTCATCCCACTGAGCATTGGCTGGCTGCCCACACCGGTGGCCGCACAGCAGGGTATTACCAGTGAAACCCCTGTAACTGGTCGATGGCTTGTCCGTCTATCTGCCCCACCGCTGGCCCAGGTACCCAACTTGCAGCCGGGTCGGGCCATGCTCGCGGTTGATGCGACCAGCACCAGTGGCCCACGTTTTACCAGCAACCAGGCCCTGCAATACCGTCAGACCTTGCAACAGCAGCAAATGGCGCTGTTTGCATCGATTCAGCAGGTGCTGCCGGCAGCACAGTTGCAACGATCATATCAGACCGTCTTTAATGGCATTTCGGTGGCGTTGCCTGGCGCCGATGCACAGGCCATTCAGCGTATTGATGCGCTCCCTAATGTCATCGGGGTGTATCCTGATCACCAGTATGAACCGCACTTGTATGGCAGTATTCCGCTGATCAATGCGGAAACGCTCTGGAACAACCCATCCATTGGTGGTGTTGCCAATGCCGGCGCTGGCATGAAAATTGCCGTGATTGACTCAGGTATTATGGTGGATAACCCGTTCCTCAACCCCGAAGGGTATGCCTACCCCGAAGGTTACCCCTTGGGCGAAACCGACTTTACGACGCCCAAAGTCATTGCCGCACGAATCTATGTTCGTCCCGATGCACCACCCATTCCGGGGGAGTGAAACGCCCTTGCCTGGT
Organism: Chloroflexaceae bacterium; assembly: GCA_012034075.1. GTDB lineage: Bacteria > Chloroflexota > Chloroflexia > Chloroflexales > Chloroflexaceae > JAAURD01. Next base: position 3,138 of record JAAURD010000148.1, read on the forward strand.
GTAAATGACTCGAGCCATGGCACGCATGTAGGCACTATTGCTGCGGGCAATGCCAATACCACTGCCTCTATCGCTGGCATCAGTCAGTCCATCTCCGGTGTCGCCCCACGAGCCCACCTGATGAACTACAAGGTCTTCTATGCCAATGACTCGATCTTCGGTGGCGCGTTTACCACCGAACTCGTTGCGGCCATTGATGATGCGGTGAGCGACGGGGCCAATGTCATTAACAATAGCTGGGGTGGTCTGGCCGATATCGACCCACTCTTTGACCCGATTGTGATCGCCGCTGAAGGTGCCTTGGCGGCGGGTGTCACGGTGGTATTTGCCACTGGCAACGAAGGCCCCGACCGTGGCACGGCTGGCTCACCCGGCTACAGCGATGACTTTATTGCCGTGGGTGCAGTGAGCACGGCACAAACCCTGGCTGCTGGCTTTGTAGATGTTGTGTCGCCCGAAGGCACGCCCGAAGAGCTGCAAGTGCAGCCTTTCGCACCAGCCGATTTTGGTGCGCAGTTGACCGAGGTGATTGGCCCGCTCACATACCGTCCTGTTTTAGCTATCAATGGCTCATCGCTGGCTTGTGAACCACTGCCAAACGGCGCTCTCAATGGTCAGATTGCACTGATTGAACGTGGCAGCTGTGCGTTCAGCCTCAAGGCCTATCATGCCCAGGAGGCTGGTGCTGCTGCTGCCATTATCTACAACTCCGAAGAGGGTGGTGAGACACTGGTCCAAATGGGCGGCTCTGATCGCGCTGAAGAGGTCTTTATTACCGCTGTTTTTGTTCGCCGCTCGATGGGTCTGGGGATGACTGACTGGTATAACACCCATAACGATGCGGCGATGGTTCAGATTGACCCACAAGCTCGTGTTATTGATCTGACGCCCGATGTCGTGGCTGCTTTTAGCTCGCGTGGTCCGACCTTCCAGGGGACGATCAAACCTGATGTGCTGGCGCCGGGCTTCAATATTCTTGCTGGTGGCTTTGCTCCCGGTTTTGGCATGGATCAACACCTGGGGTTTGGCGTCTCTTCAGGCACCAGCATGGCAGCACCCCATGTTGCCGGTGCAGCGGCCTTGCTCCAACAGGTACATCCCGACTGGTCGCCCATCAATATTAAATCGGCGCTGATGTCTACGGCGAACACCGATATCTGGCTTGACCTGGAACGGACGGAAGCAGCCGGTGTGCTTGACCGCGGTGCTGGTCGCATCGACCTGGCACGTGCCGTTGACCCGGTGCTGATGTTTGACCGGCCATCGCTCTCCTATGGCACACTGCCGCGCTCCGCCGGCGAAGCGGCCCAAGGGTCGCTGGCGGTGACGGCTCGCAATAGCTCTGGTCAGACCCAGAGCTATACCGTCAGTGGACGGCCCACCGATGGTGGTGATTTTGCGATTGAGGTCACACCAAACGAGTTTACGCTGGCCCCCGGTGAAGCGGTACTTCTCAATGTGATTGTGCAACTCCCACCGGATGCGCCGGCCGGTGACTATGGTGGTTTGATTGAACTGAACGGAGCCATGCCATTGCATCTGCCACTCTGGTTCCGTGCCCTGGTGATCGAGCCAGCCGCGACGGTCCTGCTCGTCGATAACGATGGGAGCAGCAGCCTCGGCTTGCACCACTATGCCGATTATTATGTCAATGCGCTAGATGCGTTGGGCATTTCGTATGGTTATGTGGATGTTGATGCCCTTGCGGTTGCTGGTGAAGATCGCACATTGCCGGATATCTACCAGTTGCAACGCTATGAGGTAGTGCTCTGGTTTACTGGTGATAACGCAGTATCCCTTTTTGAGGGTGAAATTCCTCTACCGCTGAACCCAACCGATCAGATGACGCTGATTGCCTATTTACAGGGCGGCGGCAACCTGATAGCCACCGGTCAGGATTTGACCTGGGCTTCGGATATCAATAATGTCCCTCCGGATGACCCACGCTATGGTCGTTCCGACCTGTACCACTCCTATTTGGGGGCACGTTTTGTGCAGGATAATGTCTTTGCCGATATGGATGAACGCGACCGCGAGGTGGTTGGTCTGAACCTTCCCTGGCTTGCCGATATCACGCTCGACTTGAGCAACCCGGCAGTCGATGGTATTCCGACTGGCGATCAGAGCGGTGCTGGCAACCAGGGGTCGGTTGATGAAATTTATGTCGTCGATGCGGATCCACGCAATCCGGATGAGCATACCACGCCGATCTTTCAGGCACGCACCGGTAGTGCCATTGAGCAGGGTTTTGTGGCTCTGAGCCGTTCGGATGACCCCACGCTCGAACAGCCGGGCAAGGCGTTGCCCTACCGTTCGACCTATCTGGCCTTTGGGCTTGAGGGTGTGCGCAGCGATAGCAGCGACCTGAGTCAACGTGCATTGCTCGAACGACTCATCCGCTGGCACCAGGATCAGGTGAGCGTGCAACTGATCGGCCCGACCAGTGTCAACGCCGACAACTTGTCCGCTGAGTATACTGCCCAGCCACAGTCAAGCACCGGTGCCGAGTTTGTGCGCTATCGCTGGGATTTCGGTGATGGCACTGAGATCATCGAAACCAGCGAGCCAACCGTTGTCCATACCTTTGCCGGGCCAGGCAACTATCGCGTGCGCGTCCAAGCCACCAACACCTGGGGCCATAGCGCGGTTTCCGATGGCACGGCCCAACCAGCCAGTGTTCACTCACCGGCAGCGGCCGTCCAAAACCCCGCGTTCACGTTTGCTGAGACCGGCCAGACTCTGGAAGGACGTTTCTACCAGTTCTGGCAGCAGCACGGTGGTCTGCCCGTGTTTGGCTATCCGCTCACACCACAGCACACACGCGATCATCAGGCCAACGGTCAGATGATGCAGCAATTTGAGCGTGCCCGTTTTGAGTACCATCCACAGAACGCAGCCCCCTACGATGTGCTGCTGGGTCATCTCGGGACGGAAGCACTGCAAGCGCAGGGCGTCGATTGGCGCACCTTCTCAACGGTGGATCATGCACCAGATGGTTGTCTTTTCTTTGCGGAAACCGGTCACAGCCTGTGTGGCGCGTTCCAGAGCTACTGGCAAAGCCATGGCCTGGAGTTTGACGGACAGCCGGGCAGCAGCTTTGCTGAGAGTCTGGCACTCTTTGGTCTGCCGTTGAGCGAGCCGCATCAGGCCCTGGCCGAAGATGGTTCGCTGCTCACCGTCCAGTGGTTTGAGCGCGCCCGCTTTGAATACCACCCGAACAATGCAGAACCGTACCAGGTGCTGCTCACGCGTTGGGCGCCCAACGAAGCGTTGGAGCGTTGGAGCGTTGGAGCGTTAAAGCGGAGAGCGGATTTGCAAGGCACGGAGACTCCCCTCGCCCTCCTTGGGAGAGGGGCCGGGGGTGAGGGCCTGCGGGCGCATACCCCCCTCGCCCTCCTTGGGAGAGGGGCCAGGGGTGAGGGCCTACGAGCGCAAAGCGCTTTGTGCTTGATAAGGAGATTATGGCACACATGCTGACTCTGCCGCAAGAGACTGAGGCTGATCTTGCGCTTGATGGTATCTCGATTGTGATACCTGCCTATAACGAGGAACATGGCATCGATGGCGTGCTGACCCAGCTGGCTGGTGTGATGGCCGAAAGTGGCTGGCCTTATGAGATCATTATTGTTGATGATGGCTCGCAAGATGGCACCGCGGAACAGGTCCACAAACATCAGGACGTGATCCTGATTAGCCATCGAACCAATCGTGGCTATGGCGCTGCGTTAAAGACCGGCACACGCCATGCGCGCTACGATGTTGTCTGTATTACCGATGCCGATGGCACCTACCCCAATGAACAGATCCCCGATTTGCTGGCTCATATGGTCGATGGCAACCACGATATGGTGGTTGGTTCACGCACCGGCCAGCACGTCGCGATCCCACTGGTGCGGCGGCCGGCCAAGTGGGTGGTCGGCAAGCTCGCCAACTTTGTCGCCGGCGAGCCGATACCCGATATTAACTCGGGCTTGCGGCTCTTTCGGCGCTCCATTGCCCTGTCGTTTTGGAATATTCTGCCTGATGGCTTTTCGTTCACCACAACCATCACGCTGGTGATGCTTACCAACAACTATCTGGTCGATTATGTACCGATTAGCTATCATGCCCGCATTGGCAAAGCCAAGATCAAGCCGATCAGAGAGACGCTCCAATTTTATTCATATGAAATGCGTAGTGTGCTCTACTTTGTGTTCCTGAAAAGCGCGTTGCCGCTGAGCGGTCTGCTGTTGCTGCTGGGCATTGGTTGGGGTCTCTTTAGTACGTTTGTTCTGGGGCAACTGGCCGACGTCAGCACGCTGGTGATCCTGATGACCGCGATCCAAGTCGCAGTGGCGGGTTTGCTGGCTGATCTGATCGACCGCCGCGTGCAAAACCCCTATCGGAACAGCAGGTAAGCAATAATGACACCGAACATCAGCAATACTCCTGTTTCTGGCGACGAGTCGTCTTTGCGCGGCTCCAGCGCCATGTCATTCAGGCGGGGTTGTGTACCCACTGCGGTACCTGCGCTGGCCTTTCGCAGGGCACCGTCACCATGCGCGAGACACCATGGGGGCCGCAGCCAGCACCCACGCCCGGCACTCAGCCTCAGCTTCCCGAAGCGGCATGGCTGGCTTGCCCCGGCCGAGGCCTGCATTACCCAGAGCTGACCCGTGCGATGGCTGGTCGCCTGCCCGACAACTGGCTCATCGGCTGCTACCGCCAGCTCTGGATTGGCTACTCCAACGTGCCGGACATTCGCCGCAACGGTGCCTCAGGTGGTGTGATTACGCAGACCCTGGTCTACTTGCTGGAACAAGGCCTAATTGATGGTGCGATTGTGGTACGGCAGGGCCAGCCGCGCCCGTGGCAAGCCGAAGCCGTGATTGCCCGCACCGTAGACGAGATCTGCGCTGCCAGCCAGAGTGTGTACGCTCCGGTGCCGGTCAATACCATCCTCGCTCAGGTCGCCGATTTTCAAGGCTCGCTGGCCTATGTTGGTCTGCCCGACCAGGTCGCGTCCCTGCGCCGTTTGCAGCAACTCGGCCATCCGGCCGCCAACAAGATCACCTGGGTGCTGGGTCCCTATGTTGGCACCAGTACCTACACCGCTGCTATCGAGAGCTATCTGCGCTCCAATGGCGTGCAGAGCCTCGAGGAAATTGCCCGCCTGCGCTACCGTGAAGGCGAATGGCCCGGCTATCTGCAAATTACCACCCACTCCGGGCGCGTGCTGCGGGCCGAAAAGTTCTACTACAACTATCTGATCCCCTTTTATATTACCCGCAGCAGTCTGCTGTCGGTTGATTTTACCAATGAGTTGACCGATATCTCGGTGGGCGATGCCTGGCACCCGCGTTTTGAAGCGCAACGGGCCGGCTTCTCGGTGGTGGTCGCCCGCTCACAGCAGGCCGAGGCGGTACTTGCGGACATGCAGCATCAGGGCCTGGTCGATCTGCAACCAGTCGAACTGAGCGAAGCCCTGGCAATGCATGGGCATATGCTCGATTTTAAAAAGCGCGGTGCCTTTATCCGCATGGCTTGGCTCAAAGCCGCTGGCCATGCCGCGCCCGACTATGGCTACCACCCGGCCCATATCCCCTGGTCGCGCCATCTGGTCGAAATCGTCATCAGCAGCATCTTTGCGGTGTGTGGCACCTACACCGTGCGCCGGCTGGTCGAACTGGTGCCGATTGGCATCCTGGGCCCGGCCTTTAACACCCTGCGCAAACGTTGGAAGGATGCCTCCAAACCGATTAAGCGCAAGGGGCTGCGTGATATTGCCTTTGTGATCGATCCACCGGCTGACCGTATGAACCCGCCGCAAGCCACGCCACTTTAGTGGAAGTGGTTCCGACGGTGCCACGCAGGCTTCAGCCCGCCGAATGGCGCTCTTGCCAAAACATCACCACGTGGTATCATTGGTTCAGGTGCCCCGCCCATAAACCGAAGGCCCACGGGCAGACGAGAAGTTCTCAGGTGTCGGGAGCGCACCTTTCCAACGTATCGGTAGCTGGTTCCATCGGCGAATCTTCCGATGGGTAAAACCGGTAGCGTTCGAGCAGTTCTGCTCACGTATCGTATCCCGTACAACGTGCGGGTTCTGCGTAGTCCCCTGGACACGGGGCAAGTGGCTTGTGGTCTGGACTCCCGTGACCCGCCCCACAAGAAGCCGCCGCACGTGAGTGCGAGCGGAGTGTGTTGCAGCCACGACGGCTCGGGGTTGAGCACTGAAATGAACAGAATGCGAGGATAGAACCTATGGGCGGGCATGTTACCGGCAGCGTCTGGAGCCGCACGCGGGAAGAGCTCGAGCACTGGCTCCGTGACGATTGGAGCTTTGCCGATGTGGGGGCGCACTGGGACCGAACCGAGGACTACGACGATATCAATGCCGAGACCTACTCCTACTTTCGGCGCTTTATCGATGGTCTGCGCCTCAGTGATCTGCCAACCAGTAGTCGCGTGCTGGACTTGTGCGCCCGCACCGGCAATGGCACGCTCTACTTCTACGAACATGGCCGTGTTGGCTCAGCTGTCTGCGCCGACGTATCACGCAAGATGGGCGAGATTTGCACCCACCGTTTGCTCGAAGGTGGCTTTGACAACTTTATCTGGGTGCCCATTGCTGATTATACTTTGCCCTTTCTGGACGGCAGCTTTGATGCTATTCTCTGCTTTGAAACGGTGGAGCATGTTGCCCAACCAGCACGCCTGATCGCTGAACTGGCCCGCGTTACCCGTGCCGGCGGCAGCATGGTGCTCACCACACCCAACTTTTTGTGGGAGCCAGTCCACGCACTGGCAGCTATCACCGGTCTGCACCACTCCGAGGGGCCGCACCGCTTTTTGCACTTCGGTGATCTTATTCGGATGGTCGTGGCGGCTGGTTTTGTGATTGAGCGCCTGGAAACCACCGTGCTCATTCCCGGTGGCCCGAAGATGCTGGTACGTCTGGGTGAGTGGATCGAAGCCCGCACCCGTTCCTCGTTGATGCCCTGGCTGGGCCTGCGTCGAGTGCTCATCTGTCGCAAGATATGAACGCACTTTCCGCTATCACGCAATGGTTACGAACCTGGGGACTGCGCGTCCTGGGTCTGGTGTTGCTGCTCTTCTTGCTGCTGCGCTTTGACCTAGGCCAGATGTTCCAGGTGATGGGCAGCGCCAACCCGCTGCTGCTGTTCTGCTCGTTCATGCTCATTATCCCGCTGATCTACACCAAAACCGTGCGCTGGCAGGGCATCTTACAAGCCCAATCGATCCACTTTGCCACAACACCGGCCCTGCTGGCCTACTTTGGCAGCCTTTTTATCGGATTTCTCACGCCCGGCCGCCTGGGTGAGTTTGTCAAAGCGGTGCATGTCAGCCAGGATTGCCAGGTGCCCTCGGCCCATGCCTTCTCCAGCGTGCTCGCCGACCGCCTGTTTGACCTGTATCTGCTGCTGCTGGTGGGTAGTGCTGCCCTGCTCAGTCTGACCCTGGGCGGCACGGCGTTTGTGGCCCTGGGTCTCTCGCTTGTCTTGCTCACCCTGCCCATGGCCATCTTTTTGCACCCCGTCAGCTTTGCCTGGTGCCAGCAAATAGGGCTACGCCTGGGACACCTGGGAGGCAAGCTCTTTGCCGCGGATGGCTGGCTGGTACAAATGC
>JAAURD010000149.1 GCA_012034075.1 Chloroflexaceae bacterium
GTCCATTCTTGATCTTGCTAGCCAGTCAAATCGGCGTGAGGCGCTGGCACCGTCCTTTGCGGCAGTGCGTGAACGCATGGCGTGGCCGACGGTGCTGCAACCGCTGATTGCCTTCTGCCAGCAACCGCACTATGCGCCCGACAAACACCGCCGGTCGGCAGCCACCCCGACTGATGCAGGCCCTCACCCCGGTCCCCTCTCCCAAGGGGGGAGGGGGGTGAATGTGGAACCGGCAGCGCTGACGGAGCAGCGGGTGGCTGAACTTGAGGCAGTAATAGCCGATAAAAATGCGCATATTGCTCATGTTGAAGACCTGGTCCAGCGTATTCAGTCCGGTCGGCTGATGCGTCTGATGCAGCAGATACAGCGATTCGGTGGCAGGTGATAGCGAGCGGTACCCACCCTGGGGCGCCTATGAGCCGCGTGGATTGCCGTGGACTCAGGGCCGACGTATGGGTGTGAATCGTAGGCGCGGCTTGTAGCCGCGCTACCTTTCCACAGCAAGCGGACTGCCAGAGGAGCGAACCCGTACGCGCGGCTTGTAGCAAGCGTATCCGCTTCCACGTGGCCAGGGGATGACGGGCAGCTGGCATCGTCTACACGCTCCCCTTGTGGAAGAAGGGCCTGGAATTGTAGGGACGTCAGCGTACTGTGCCCGAAAGCAGCCGTCATTCGTGATTTGTGATAGAGTAATACCAAATTCGGGTGATCGATATGAGACATATAGGACACGGAGCGCCTGGTTGCCGCTTTGTGTGCGGCGTTGCCCGCACTCCACACGTTCGCGCCGCGCGTGCGGTGCGGGTGCGGTGGTGCCGTCGTTGGGCGCAGCCCGCTGACGCCCCTACAGCCGCACCGAGGGCTGATACCAAATGTGGGTAAGGGCTGGTATGCGCTTTGAGAGTGCTTGGAGTGCCTAGCGGCGTAAGGGCCCGCGGGGCGCCTACAAAGCAGGCTGGGCGTCGTACCTTCAGTCCGGTGCCAGCGTGTTTGGCGTGCGTCCGGACAGCGTGCGGTCGTGCTCCCAGCTGTGCGGCTACAAGCCGCACCTACGTGTCTTGAGATGAACGCCATTTGTATAATGTAGGGAGCGCAGGCGTCTCGTCTGCATGCGCTCCAGATTATCAATTATCAATTGTCAATTATCAATTATCAATTATCAATTATTTTGAGTGCCTTGCGGCTACGCTGGCAAACCAGTTCTGCTGATGCGTATGGTTTGCTTGCCAGTGTTGGCATTGCGCTGATTCTGGGGTGGCATTTGCTGGGTCCTTCTACCGCTGTGCCGAATAACACGCTCGCTATTCTGCACCCATGGAAGACCATCCTCGAAGACCAGCCAGACAACTGGTTGGTCATTGATGTGGTGCTATCGGTCTATCCTAATCGCCAGTTTATCAACACTGAAATCCAGCAGGGCGAGGTACCCCTGTGGAACCCCTATATCCTCACCGGCCAGCCGATTGTGGCCGACCCCAGCATTGCGCTGTTTTATCCCACGACCATTGCACTGGGCTGGATGTCGGCTGCCAGTGCGCTTGATGCCCAGATTTTGCTGCACCTGCTGATTGGCTGCACTGGTATGTATGTGCTAATGCGTGTCTGGCAGAGCACCGTCATCGGCGCGCTGGTTGCCACGGTCGCCTTTTGCGGTGGCAGTGCGCTGACGAGTTGGCAGCAATATGGCAACTTTCTGAGTATGGGCGTATGGCTGCCCTGGCTGCTGCTCTGTTTCGAGTTGGCCCGGCAGCGCCGTACCCTCTTCTGGATTGGTGCGGGTGGGCTGGTGCTTGGTCTGATAATGCTCGCCAATTTTATTCAGTGGACAGCATATGCCTTGCTGCTGCTGGGCTGTTATGCGGGGTGGCTCAGTCTGCCGGCTCTCTGGCGCAGGGACTGGTCCCGCGCCGCCCGCCCCTTGCTTATCTTGCTCGCAATCACCATACTGGGCTTCGGCATCGGCGCGGTGCAACTGCTGCCCCTGTTTGAACTGGCTGGGTACTCTAGCCGTACACAGGGCATGTCATTTGAGGTTCTGCAGGGCGGTACGCTCCCACTGGGCAAAGCCTTGACTGCTCTAGCGCCAAACTTCTTTGGCACCCCAGTTGTTGCTCATTCCTGGTGGGGACCCAATCTCAATTATGCCGAGGGGACGATCTATTGGGGCTTTTTCCCACTTCTGTTGGCCTTGACGGCACCACTCTGGCGGCGCGATCAGCAGACCTGGTTTTGCTGGCTGCTACTGATTGTGGTAAGCACCATTGCTTTTGGCAGTCCAACTCTCTATCTGTTTGTCTTCTTACCCGGCCTAAATTCACTGGTGCATGCTCGTCTGATCTATATCATGTGTTTTTGTGGCGCTGTTCTGGCCGGGCTGGTCATCAGTCGCGTCCCCACCATGCGCCGACCCTGGCGTTTGCTCGCGGTGATTGGTGCGCTGGCGCTGCTGGCCCGTATCATCCTACACGTGGCTCTGTTGTGGTATCAGCCAGACCTGCCAGCTGTTACCGAGCCAACCCAAGCCAGTCTGCAATGGGTCACCTGGATGCTCCTCGCCGGTCTCTTGATTGCTGGTTTGTTTGCAAAGCAGCGTAGGCCGTGGGTGCGCCAAATGGCTCTGGTGTGTTTGCTCGTGCTTATTGTTGTTGATATAGCTCGCTTCAGTCTGCCCTACAATGCTACCACCTCAAACGAAAACGAACTTTACCCACGACCAGCCATTCTGGATGCCCTGCCCGAATCAGTCGTTCCGCCACGTGTTGCGGTGATTCATCATCAGGATTATCTCTTTTTGCCGAATACGTTGAGTGTCTTTGGTATTGCCGATCTCAGTGGCTACAGTTCGCTCACCCAGCGTTCCTACCGTGAACTGATTGGTCAGCTCGATCCGTTAGCCTTTACGACCAATAGCAACATGGCAACGATTAGCGCTTATACTTCGCCATTGCTCGATCTGCCCGCTACCGATTACTGGCTCTCACGCTTGCCCCTGGAGGATGCAGACGCTCAGGATCTCAGTTTGATCGCATCGGACACTGAAGAATCACTCTTGCTCTACCGGAATGATCAGGCCACGCCGCATGCCTTTCTGGTCAGTGCAGCCATGCCCGTGCCAGACCGGATGGCTGCCTGGAACCTGCTCAAACAACCAGACCACGACCCATGTCGTTATGCAACTATCGAAACAAGCAGTGATCCCGTGCCCCCGGATCTGCCCACCGATGGTCGTTGCATTGGCAGCGCTACGATTACCGAATATCACCCGAACCGTGTGCGTATTGCTACCGATGCGCCTGCTGCAACCATGCTGGTGCTGCACGATAGCGCGTACCCAGGCTGGCAAGCAACCGTCGATGGTGTAGAACAGCCCATCTACATCACCAATGGGATCTTTCGCGGTGTGTGGTTGCCAGCCGGTGAGCACGAGGTCGAGTTTACCTTTCGTCCGGTTCGTGCTATCATCGGCGGTGGCATCAGCCTGACGGCCCTGACGGGCAGCATCAGCCTGATGGTTCTGGCACGCTACAAAGAAAAGAGGCAACAATGATCACACCCGATGTGGTATTGGGCGAAGATGTACGTATTTATCATCCGGACCTGGTGAACCTCTATGGCTGCACCATTGGTGATGGCTGTAAAGTTGGCGCTTTTGTCGAAATCCAGAAAGAAGTGGTTATAGGCAAAAACTGCAAAATCTCCAGCCATTCGTTTCTCTGCACCGGGGTGACTCTCGAGGATGGCGTCTTTGTGGGTCATGGCGTGATGTTCATCAACGATATGTACCCACGGGCCGTCAATCCGGATGGCAGCCTGAAGACCGCGGATGATTGGCATGTCACGGCTACCCTGGTCAAGCGCCATGCCGGTATTGGCAGCAATGCTACGATCCTGTGTGGGGTGACGATTGGTGAAGGCGCCATGGTCGGTGCGGGTGCGGTGGTGACGCAAGATGTTCCCGATTATGCCCTGGTCGTGGGTGTGCCAGCACGCGTCATTGCCGATGTGCGTGAACGGGAAGCGTAAGGAGCACATGATGATTCGTGTTGGTGTCATTGGCTATGGCTACTGGGGGCCGAACCTGGTACGCAATTTTGTTGAAGCGCCCGGCGCCCATGTCGTTGGCGTGAGTGACCTGCGCAACGAACGACTCAACCTGGTACGTAGTCGCTACCCTGCAGTTGAGACCACCAGCGATTACCGTGACCTGGTACGTCACCCTGATATTGATGCTATCGCCATTGCCACGCCGGTATCCAGCCATTTTGAACTGGCCCTGCAGGCTCTGGAAGCCGGCAAGCATGTGCTGGTTGAAAAACCGCTGACCGCGAGCGCTGAGCAGGCCGAACGCCTGATTGACCTGGCCGAACGTCAACAACGCGTGCTTATGGTCGATCACACGTTTGTCTATACCGGAGCAGTTCGCAAAATTCACCAACTGGTCAGCAGTGACGAACTTGGTCAAATCTACTACTATGATTCGGTTCGCGTGAACCTGGGTCTCTTCCAAAATGATGTGAATGTGCTGTGGGACCTGGGTGTGCATGATCTTTCGATTCTCGATTACGTCGTAAACCAGCACCCGCGGGCGGTATCGGCCACCGGTATGAGCCATGTCGATGGACAACCCGAAAACATCGCCTACTTGACACTTTTCTTTGATGAGTGTATCATCGGCCACATTCACATGAACTGGCTTTCACCCGTCAAGGTTCGTCGAACCCTGATTGGCGGGAGCCACAAAATGATCGTGTACGATGATCTCGAAAATAGCGAGAAAGTTCGGGTCTATGATAGCGGCATCACGGTGAATAACAACGCCGACAGCCTGTATCAGATGTTGATCGGCTATCGTATGGGTGATATGTGGGCACCACGTCTGGATGTTACCGAGGCCCTTCAGACGGAAGTACGCCACTTTCTCGATTGCATTGAGCACAATCAATCGCCTATCACCGATGGTCACGCCGGGTTGCGTATTGTTCGTATTTTAGAAGCTGCCACCCGTTCACTCGCCGGTCGTGGTCAACTGGTTGAACTTCCATCGTCTGATCCGTGAAGGAATTTCGATATGATGGCGCGTGCGGCTGCAAGCCGCACCTACGGTCGCAGATCAGAGGTGCCTGGTATGGAGATGGCGCGTGCGCTGGAAAGGTAGTGCGGCTGCAAGCCGCACCTACGTCTCTGATCCGTGGGCGCACGTTTGGTTTCGATATGATGGCGCGTGCGGCTGCAAGCCGCACCTACGTCTGATCCGTGAAGGAATTTCGATATGATGGGCAGCCACATCCGAAGATCATTGCTGACCTGGGCACCCCTACTGGCGATTATAGCAGTATCGGTCATGCTACGCATCACCCTGGTGCTACGTGGCGGTCAACACTACTGGCCGGATGAAGCCCGTTTTGCTCGTCCCGAAACCCTCTGGTGGATGCTCCAACAGGGTGAACTGGAATCAGCCTGGCTGATGCTGTTAACCAAAGTCGATCACACCGGGTTTATTCTGGTTGGGTTGCCTGCTGTGATTATTCGTTCAACCGTAGCAGCGGGCTGGGGACTCTCTTCGGTCGGCACCATCTGGGTCGCCGCGCTGGTTTTATCGATGGCATCGGTGATGGCGATTGGTCTGGTGTATGCGGTCGCCCGGCGTGCCGGCGCCAGCCATACCGAAGCCCTGCTTGCCACGCTATTGATGGCCTGTGCAACCAGCATGCTCTATTACGGTCGCCATTTTCTGCCTTACGATAGCGCCATAGCATTGCTGTTACTTGCGCTCTGGGTGGGTCTTGGGCGTACCACGCGTCTTGCTCTTTCTTTCATCTGTGGTCTTATCGTCGGTATGGCTTTTTTGACCTACAATGGCTACTGGCTGACGGGTGCTATCGTTCTGCTTATCCATGTCGCGTACCGTCAACGTGTACTGGTAGCCATGGTGACCCGTGCGCTGGCCGCAGGTACTGGACTGGTAACCTTGCCTCTGTTGCTCACGATCGCGAGCATTCAGGCCGGCGAGAAACCCTATATCCTCGCTCTGCTGAGCTTTGCCGAAACCTCCAAGCAGGGCGTTCATAGTGAAGGCTGGTCACTGCCCTGGGAGTATCTCTGGCATGTGGAACATACATTGCTCCTCGTCTGGGGTATTGCCCTGCTCATCACGCTGGGGTTGACCTTTACACGTTCACCTTTGCTCGAAAAGCGGGCACTGCTGTGGCTGGCAGCTGCCCTGGGTATCTATGCCCTGCTGGTGGTCCGCAGTACGGTGTTTGAGATGTTTGTGCCCAATGGTCGTTCTGCCCGTCAGGTCGTCCCATTTCTCTGCCTCATGACGGCTGCTAGCCTGTACGCGCTTTGGTCGCATCGTCCCCGGTCGCGGCGGCGCGAGCGCTAGCCGCCCTGGCCCTGCTGCTGGTGGTGGGCCAGGCCGGTTGGAATATGACTGGCCCGATGACCCAGCAATTCCCGGCAACATTCTACTACCGCAACCTGGAAACCGTGTCGCAGTTCAATCGTTATACCACCATTGCTGGTTCAGAACGCCTCTGGGACGACATCGATCCAGGATCACCGTATGTGCTGGTGAATGTGCAGCATCTCTTTCCGGTCAACGATCATCTGCTCCCACTCTGTGGTACCACCCTGGCCTATGCCGAACATCCGCTCTCCTACTGGCCGTATCAATATGAAGGATTTACTCCATCGCAACGGGCTATTTTGCGATCCAGCGATATCGCGATGCGTCTGGTAGACATCAGGCCCTCATCCCCGGCCCTGGGTCCACGTACCCACCCTGTAGGGGCGCTGCGCGCTACGCCCCCACCCCCGGCCCTGGGACCAAGGAGGACCCAGGGAGAGACGATGCCAACCGCGCTGCATCAGGATCAATTTGACGGCTGCCTGCCGCCGTACCAGGCATTGCAGCACCAGAACCAGGAGTAGGTATCCAACGATGAGCAGAATCGTCAGCGCCACGCATGGGCAGCGCCAATTCGATCCCGATCCCGATTTTGAAATCGGGCTATCGCAGCACCTGCAGCAAGCATACACCCGTGAACAGTTGCTCTCGCTCTACCACCGCTTCGCCACGGGTGAGGATATCTTCGATCAACTGCTGCGGCGTGCTATCTGGCGAGCAGTCGCCCGCCGTTTTGGGCACGGGGTGCATATTGGCGCTGGTGTGGGGGTGCGCCATCTGGAAACATGTGAGATCGGTGATGGTGTCTTTATCGGGACGCAGACCTATATCCAGGGACGTTTTGATGGGACATGCATCATCGGTGACCGCACGTGGATTGGCCCGCAGAGCTATTTTGATGCCCGTGATCTGATCATCGAAGCTGATGTTGGTTGGGGCCCTGGCGCAAAGGTTCTGGGTTCACATCATACCGGTCATCCCATCGATGTCCCCATCATCAGACCGATCTGGAGATCAAGCCCGTGCGGGTCGAGGCGTGGGCCGATATTGGCACCGCTGCGGTGTTGCTGCCGGGGGTGACCGTTGGTCGTGCGAGCATGGTGGGTGCTGGTGCCGTCGTGACCCAGGATGTGCCGCCATATGCGATTGTTGCTGGCGTGCCCGCCCGGTTTATGCGCTGGCGTGAGGGGTATCAGCCACCCGATAGCCCGACCACCGAACAGTGAACTGATGGTACTATAATAGAGAAGCAAACAGAGCACCCAGAACGGGCGGCTTAAAACGAAGGAACCAGACTCTGGCAATGACACCTGCACATATTCTCATTACTGGCGGCGCCGGCTTTATCGGCACACATCTGGCGGAACGGCTCTGTAGCGAACACCAGATCACGCTGCTGGATAACTTCCGGCGCGACTCGCTGGCACAGGCGCCGCATCTCAAAGAGCATCCCAATATCCGCGTCATCACCGCCGATATTCGTGATCCCGAAGCTATCCAGCAGGCCATGCAAGGCGTAGATACCGTCCTCCATCTGGCCGCCATCGCGGGGGTTTCCAGCTACTATGCCGAGTCGCTGGCCACACTCCAGGTCAACATCCTTGGTACGGCCAACGTACTCGAAGCTGCCAGCCAGGCGTCTGTCCGTATGGTGGTCTACTTCTCCTCGAGCGAGACCTTTGGCGCTCAGGCGCTCTGGGTCGATGAAAGCGCTAGCCATGGCATCGGCCCGGTCGCGGATCCGCGCTGGGTTTATGCCACCAGCAAACTTGCCGGCGAGCACTTTACCATGCGCTATGCCGAAACCTACGGGTTTGATTGTGCCATTGTCCGGCCGTTTAATATCTATGGTCCACGTCAGGTGGGTGAGGGTGCGATCAGCAACTTCTGCCGTGCCGCCGCCCGCGGTGAGCCGTTGACCGTCTATGGCGATGGCTCGGCTATTCGTGCCTGGTGCTATATCTCCGATATGGTTGATGCTGTGCTCGCAATCTTGCATACTCCCGCCGCCAGCGGTCATGCCTTCAACATCGGCAACCCGCACGAAGTCGAAACGACCCTGGGGTTAGCCCGTCGCGTCACGCGGCTGGTGCCCGGCCTCACCATTCAGCAACAACCAGTCACCCGCGCCGAAGTACGCGCACGCATTCCGGTCATCGACAAGGCTCGCCAGTTGCTCAACTACGAACCGAAGATCGATCTCGACGAAGGGCTGCGCCAGACCCTGGCCTGGTTTGAACAAGAAGGGAATGCCTGATGCTGCATGTTGCTGTTATCGGTGCTGGCAAAATGGGCTTACCCCTGGCCTGCCAACTGGCCCGCAACGGCGCCAGCGTCACCGCTTGCGATATCAACCCCGACCTGGTTGACCAGATCAATCAGGGCATCGCACCGTTCGACGAGCCAGCATTGCCTGAGTTGCTTGCGACCATGGTCCAGCAAGGGCGCCTGCGTGCCACCACTGATACCATTGCAGCCGCTGCCAGCAGCCACGTTATCATTGTCATTGTACCCGTGCTTGTGACCGCCGACCATCAGGCAGATCTGTCCATTATCAACCAGGTGACCGAACAGATTGCCCCGCAGCTGCAACCAGGCACCATGGTCATCTATGAAACGACCCTGCCGGTTGGCACCACGCGCCGCCTTGCTGCCCGGATACAGGACCTCATCCCCCTGCCCTGGGTCCAAAGGGGAGAGGGGAGTCTTCACCGCTCCAGCGACCAGCCTGCTATTGATGTGGTGTTTTCGCCCGAACGGGTCAAGAGCCAGCTGGTCTTCCAACGCCTGACCGAAAACCCCAAAGTCGTTGGTGGCCTCACGCCCGCGGCTACCGCCCGTGCCGCCGATTTTTACCAGACCTATCTGGGCGCTCCGATCATTCCAATGGACTCGCCCGAAGCCGCCGAAATGGTCAAACTTGCCGGCATGATCTACCGCGATGTCAATATTGCCCTCGCCAATGAGCTGGCCCGCTACGCCGAGGCTGTTGGTATCGATTTTGCCAGCGTTGCCCGTGCCGCCAATACCAATGGTGAAGCTGCACTCCTGCAACCCGGCATTGGCGTGGGTGGTCACTGCACCCCGGTGTACCCCTACTTTCTGTTGCAAGATAGTCAGCAACGCGGCATTCCCATGCGCCTGACTGAACAGAGTCGCCAGATCAACGATAGCCAGGCAGCCTATGCACTCCAACGGCTGGAACGCCTGTGGCGTCCGCTCGCCGGTTGTCGCGTGCTCATTCTGGGTCTGGGGTTTCGCCCCCAGGTCAAGGAACATATTTGTTCGCCTGCTTTTCTTATTCAAGCTGCGCTGCACGCACGGGGGGCGTACGTCCAGCTCCATGATCCGCTCTACCAGGATGATGAACTGCGCCAACTCGGATTTGAACCGGGCAGCCTGAGTCAGCAGCCTGCGCCGCACGTGCTGGTGTTAAACACCGCCCACGATAGCTTCACCCAACTTGATTTTGCGGCACTGGCGGCGCAGGGCGTGCAGGCCGTGCTCGATGGTCGGCAGACCTGGCAGGCTGAAGCAGTTCGGGCGGCTGGTCTCTTCTATGTGGGCATTGGTCAACCCGACCAAGCCCTCACCCCCGGCCCCTCTCCCAAGGAGGGAGAGAGTAGACCGGTGCCACGCCCTCACTCCCGGCACGCAGACCCCTTGTGGACCCAGGGCCGGCGGTGAGTGGCTGCCACCTGGGTCCCTTGTGGACCCAGGCCGGTGAGGGGGGTTCGAGGGGCCGGGGGCGGCCCTCCCGATTACGCGGCCCCTCTTCGGCCATACCGAAGCTGAGGCTGCTGCCACAGCGGTACGCTCCGGCTGGGTGGCCCAGGGACCAGAGGTCAACGCGTTTGAGCAGGAATTTGCCGCTGCTGTCGGTGCTGCCGCAGCGGCGGTTGCCGTCTCCAGTGGCACCACCGCGCTGCACCTGGCCCTCCTGGCTGTTGGCGTCCAGCCCGGCGATGAAGTGATCACGGTCAGCCACTCGTTTATTGCCACTGCCAATGCTATCCGTTATTGCGGGGCCACCCCCGTGTTTGTCGATATCGAGCCAGCCACCTTCAATATGGACCCAAACTGGATCGAACCAGCGATCACCGAACGCACCCGTGCCATTCTCTGTGTGCATCAAATTGGCATGCCCTGTAACCTCAGCGCCATTCAGGCTATCGCCCGGCGCCACCAGCTTCCCTTGATTGAAGACGCGGCCTGTGCGCTGGGCAGCATGATCGATTGGCACGGTCAGTGGCAGCCTATTGGTTTGCCTCATAGCGACATTGCTTGCTTTTCCTTTCACCCACGCAAAATCATCACCACGGGCGAAGGCGGCATGGTCACCAC